>NZ_JBGLYV010000002.1:0-156913 GCF_047304225.1 Pseudomonas sp. Pseusp3
CGGAAGGTACCACTGCGTTCGGCAATGGCCCCCGAGGACAGCTGGCGCTCGACGAAGGCTCCGAGGTACAGGCGCTGCTGCTCGGGGCTGGCGATAAGACGCAGGTGCTCGACGGTGGCGAAATGCGGGAACAGCGCCTGGGCGACACTGGGATCGGCCTTGCCCAGGGCGATGAAGATCTGCGCCACCTGCAACTGGCTGATGTCGCCGCCGCCCAGCTCGGCAGGAACCCGGGCGGCGCCCAGGCCCGAATTGCGGATCAGGTCGAGTTGCGCATAGGGCAGGAGCCTGCCGGCATCGCGCTCGGCGGCGCCAGGTTGGATCTGAGTGGCCAGTTGTTGGGCAAGGTCGAGGTAATCGGTCATGGAAGTGTCCATCGAGAAGGTCAGGAAGCGTCGCGCAGGGCGTGCCGTGGCACGCCGAACAAAAGGATCAGGGTGCCGCTGGCCACCAGGGCCGCGACGATGTAGAGCGCCAGGCTGATATCGCCGGTACCGGTCTTGATCGCACCGATCATGATCGGCGTCAGCAGGCTGCTGATCTGCCCGCAGCAGTTGACCAGCGCCAGGCCGGCAGCTTTGGCGCGGTCCGACAGGTAGTAGGTGGGAATGGTCCAGAAGATCGCCGTGGCCACCAGGTAGCCGCTGGTCATCAGGGTCAGCACGGCAATCGCCGAGTAAGGGCTGAACAGGAAGCCGGGCAGAATCAGCATTGCCAGCGCCGCGCTCAGGCCACCTAGGGCGAAGTGCCAACGGCGCTCCTGATGCAGATCCGAATGCCGACAGGCCCATAGCATCAAGGTGACACCCACCACATAGGGCACGGCCGAGAGCAGCCCCAGTTGCCCGAGGTGACTGATCCCCGACTCGCGAATGATCGAGGGTGCCCAGATGTTGGTGACATTGCCGGTGCACATGATGGTCAGGCAGTAGGCCAGGGTGATGAACCAGACCTTGCGGTCCTTGAGGGCTTCGACGAAGCGCTGATGACCGCCGGGTTTGCGCTGTTGCCGTTCATGGGCCAGGGCCTGCGCGATGGCGTACTTTTCTGCATCGCTCAACCAATTGGCGGTGGCCGGCTTGTCATCCAGCCAATACCAGGCGAACAGCCCGGCGAGCACCGGGGGAATGCCAGTCACCACGAACAGCCATTGCCAGCCGGTAAAACCACCGAGCCCGGCGAAGTGCCCCATGATCGAGGTTGACAGCGGGCCACCGATGATCCCGCAGACGGCGATCGCCATGATGAACCGCGAGGTGATCCGCGCCCGGTGGGTCGCGGGAAACCAGTAGGTCAGGTACAGGATCACGCCGGGAAAGAACCCGGCTTCGGCTGCCCCCAGCAAGATCCGCAGCACATAGAACTGCGCCGGAGTCTGGGCGAACGCGGTGGCGATGGTCACCAGCCCCCAGAGGATCATGATTCGGGTCATGGTTTTCTTCGCGCCGATTTTCTCCAGCAACAGGTTGCTGGGGATCTCGAACAGCAGGTAGCCAATGGAGAACACCCCGACGATGATGCCGAAGGTGGCGTCGCTGATGTTCAGGTCGGTCTTGAACTGCAAATGCGCGAAGCCGATGTTGACCCGGTCCAGCCAGTTGAGGACAAAACAAAGGAACAGGAACGGCATGATGCGCCACACCAGTTTTCGGTACAGGCGCTGGTCGAAGGCCGGTACCGCGCTGTCGGCGTGCGGATGAGCATGGGCGCTCAAGGTGCTGGGAGTGTTCATTGGCCCTTACCAGCTCACGTCGACTTTGGCGAAGTAATAGGCGCCTTCCAGACCGTAGGGCGAGTACCAGCTGTAGGTCGGGTTGTCGGTGGGGAAGAAGTAGAAGCGCTTGGCTTCGTCGTTGAGCTGCTGGGGCCGGCGGTCGAAGATGTTTTCCCCACCGATGGTCAGTTTCACCGCGTCGCTCAGGTAGTAGCCCAGGCTCAGGTCGGTGATGAAGGCCGGGCGGATTTCTTCGTCGCGGCTGGCGGAAATCTGATTGCGCCCGGTGACTTTGGAGTAACGGGTTTCCTTGAGCGTGAGGTCGAAGTCGCCCAGTTGCCAGGCGGCGGTCAGGGAGGTGACGTTCTTCGGGTAGGCGTCGGTCAGGTTGCCCTGGCGGTCGCGGCCGACCGCGCTGATCCCGGTGCCGGCCAGTGCCGCGGGCTCCTTGATCTTCTCGATGGTCTGCAGGCTCTGGTTGCTGAGCAGGGTCCACTTGGTCTTGCCATAACGGCCCAGGTCGTAACGGTAGTCGGCCACCAGGTCGATGCCGCGGGTGCGGGTATCGGCGAGGTTGCCGAAGTAGGAAACGATCTGGTTGGGGTTCAGTCCCTGGGTGGCCAGCAGGTTGGAAACCGCCGTACCTTGCAGGTTGCTGGTTTGCAGGATGCGATCCTTGATATCGATCTGATACAGGTCGACGGTGACGTCCAGGTTCTCGGTCGGCGTGGCGACAAAGCCCAGGCTGTAGTTCATCGAGCGTTCCGGTTTCAGATCCTTGGCGCCCAAGGCTTGCCCGGCTGCGTCGTCGACGGTCACATAACGCGTGGTCGCCTGCTCCAGTACGCCGCTGAACGGATTGGTGCGCCATGCGGTGAGTGACGAGGAGTAGTACTGCTGTTGCAGGGACGGTGCGCGAAAACCGTTGCTGATAGTGCCGCGCACGGCGAATTGCGGGGTAAAGGCATAGCGTGTCGAGAACTTGCCGCTACCGGTATCGCCGAAGTCGCTGTAGTGCTCGAAACGACCGGCCAGGCTCATGTCCCACTTATCGGTCAGGCTCTGGTTGAAGTCGACGTAGCCGGCGGTATTGGTTCGCGAGTAATTATGCGCGTCGGCCGGGGTGAAACCCACCAGCCCTGGCGCGCCCGGGTTGGGACGTTGGCCCGCCAGGGGGTGTCCGACCGGGAACACATAGCCGCCATCGGCGTAAGATGCGTACTCGCCGTCCTGGATTTCAAACCCATCGCGACGAAACTCCAGGCCTGTAGACACGTTCAACGGCTTGGCGAACAGCCCGGTGTCGAACGAGCGGGTCAGGTCCAGGTTGTTGGTCCATTGGCTGGCGATCAGGTTGCCACCATCCATGTTGCGGGGGCTGTCCGGCCCCAGGGACGGGTTGAGCGAGCGTTCGTTGCGGGTGTTGGCGTTGTTGTAGCCATAGCTGGTGCTCAGGTCCCAATGCCAGCCCAGCAGATCGTCGTTGCGTACACCGAACACGTTCTGGAAGTCGTCTTCCTCGACCACGAAACGCGGCGAGAAACCGTCCGGGTACACCGAGACGATGTTTTGCGGCGAGTTGGCGGTGCGATAGGTGCCCCAACTGGTCGAGTTGCGGTGGCTCAGGGTCGAGAACGAGTACAGGGTATAGGCGTCGTTGAGCGGCAGTTCGGTGTTATAGGCGAAATCGTAGGTCTGCGCCCGAGGCTGGCCCAGTTGCTGGCGATAGCGGCTTTCGCTGGTTTCCCGCGGATCGGGCCGGCCGTTCTGGCGAAAATAGATACTGGTGCGGTCTGGAACCGCGCCCGCGACGTTGGAGCTTTCCTGAATGCCGATATCGGCGCTGAGACTGAAGAAACCGTCGTTGGGCAGTTCGAAGCCCTGGTTGATCTGGCCCTGGCCGCGGGCGCCGAAATTGCCCTTGCCGCCAACCCGCTCCTTGTACTGCCCATACAGTGCACTGGCGCTACCACCGGAACGGTTGTCCTTGAGGATGATATTGATCACCCCGGCGATGGCGTCCGAGCCGTATTGTGCCGCCGCACCGTCGCGCAGCACTTCGACGTGATCCACGGCGCTGATGGGGATCAGGTCGAGATCTGCGGGTGACTGGCCGCTGGAGGCGGCGGCGTTCTGTACGAAAATCAGCGAGGTGTTGTGCCGGCGTTTGCCATTGACCAGCACCAGTACATGGTTGCCGCCCAACCCGCGCAGTGTCGCGGACTTGACCGACAGGCCGGTGCCGCCGGTGAAGCCCGCGGCGTTGGTATAGGACGGCACGCTGGCGGCCAGGGCGTCGCGCAGATTCTGTTTGCCAGAGCGAGCCAGGTCGTCGGCACTGATGACGTCGATAGGGGCCAGGCTCTTGGCCACGGTGCGGCCGCTGTCCCGGGCACCGGTAACGACCACGGTCTGCAGGGCGGTTTCGTTGGCAGCCGCCGGTCGTGGTCTGTCTTCTTCGGCCAGGGTCACCTGGCTGGCGCAGAGCCCGAGGAGGCTGGCGCTTAGCAGGCTGAGCCTGGGATAAAAACGGGTGCAGGGGTGAGACATGGTGAGGCTCCAATGAAGAGGTGCCGCTTTCCATTCCTGGTGGTGGGTGTGCCTGACAGTACTGGCGAAGCTGGGTGTGTTGGTTTTTCGCTTATTGATGGGCGCTACCGGTCGCGCATGACGTCCTGGCGAGCCTGGTCGACCAGCGCCATATGGCGTTGCAGGCGGCTTTTCCTTTCCGCCAGTAACAAGGCCTTGGTCCATTCGACAGCCTTGCCGGAGTGCGCGGCCAGGCGTGTAGCCAGTTCCACGGCGCTGTCATAGGGGTTGTCGACCACGCGATTGACCAGGCCCATGGCCAGCGCCTGATCGGCATCGAACTGACGGGCGCTGAGCATGATGTCCAGGGCCGCCGCTTCGCCAATCAGGCTCGGCAGGGTGATAGCGCTGAAGCCGGACAGCATACCGTGCTGCACTTCCGGAAAATTGAATCGGGTGTCATGCCGAGCAATGCGGAAATCGCAATGGATGGCCAGGCTGATGCCCAGCCCCAGGGTGTAGCCGTGCAAGGCGGCAATCACCGGTTTGTTCAGGTCATGGCCAACGCCGGGCAGGGCGCGGGCGAGCAGCTCGCTGCTGACGGTCTCGCCGGTGGTGGCTATTTCCTTGAGGTCGGAGCCTGCGCAGAAGGCTCTCTCGCCAGCGCCCCGCAGAACGATTGCGCGAACGGCACGATCGTTCTGCGCGCGCTGCCAGGCCTCGCCCAGCTCATATTTGGCCTGGCTGTCCAGGGCGTTCAGGCGCTCCTGCCGATTGAGGGTGACCACCAGAACACCTTCGCCAACCTGTTGATACTCGACTGTCATGACTTCGATTTCATTGAGTGTGAAAGAAAGACGCATTGCCCCTTGAGGTCCGCGTCAAAGTGGGGAAAACTTAATTTATGCGCACAATGCGCACAACATGTTTGTTATACGAACATATTCTTACCAAATTACTAACGGTTATAAAAAATGAAAGCGATAGTTCTAAAAGCCTTTGGAGGGCCGGAGCAGTTGCAAGTGCAAGAGGTGCCGACACCCCAGGCCGGCCCGGGTGAAGTCTTGGTCAAGGTGCAGGCGGCCGGGGTTTGTCACCACGATCTGCTGCACCGCGCCGGTCATCTGCCAGGGGCGCATGTCGGGGTAGTGCTGGGCCATGAAGTGGCGGGCGACGTGGTCGAGGTCGGGGCGGGGGTGTTGCAACTGGCCGTGGGCGCCAGGGTCGTGATCTACCAGCGACGTTTTTGCGGGCAATGCCGGGACTGCCTGCGCGGGCGCCAGGATCTGTGCCGGGCCTTGGGCCTGCCCTCGGTGGACACCGAAGGGGCCTATGCGCAATACCTGCGGGTGCCGGCTATCTTGGCCGTCGAACTGCCCGAGGGCCTGGACTATGCCCAGGCTGCGCTGGCGTCATGCCCGATCGCGACCAGCGTCCGGGCCTTGCAGGGCGAAGCGGCCCTCAAGCCCGGCGAAACCGTGTTGATCAACGGTGCCAGTGGCGGTCTGGGAGCGCACCAGATTCAACTGGCTCGGGCGCTGGGCGCCAGGGTGATTGCCGTTACGGGCAGCCCGGAGAAACGCGACTTCCTGCATGCGCTGGGGGCCCATGAGGTGATCGTGGCGAACGAGGGATACAGCGCCCAGGTCTGGACGCTGACCGGCAAGCGCGGCGTGGACGCGGCCATGGATAACCTCGGGCATACCCTGCAAGACACTCTGCGCTGCATGGCCCTGGGGGGGCGGGTGGTGGTGCTGGGCAACGTGCGCCCTGGCAGCGTCCCAATCAATCCGGGCCTGTTGATCGGACGGCGGCTCAAGGTTCAGGGTTCGGGCAGTGCGACGCTTGAAGAGTTGCGCATGGCGCTGGCGCTGATCCACAGCGGCCACGTCAGGCCGTTGATCGACCGGGTGCTGCCTTTTCATGAAGTGGCCCTGGCCCATGCGCTGCTGGAGTCGCGGCAGGTCAGTGGACGTATCGTCCTGAGCGGGTGGTAGCCATGGACATCAGTACGCTGCTTGCCCAGGCCGCCTGCAAATGGCCAAACGAAACGGCGCTGCGGGAACCGTCCAGTGCTCGGACCCTGACCTTCCTGGAGCTCGATCGGGCCCTCGATGCTGTCGGCCACGCCTTGGACGGGCTGCGGATCGCCCCCGGAGCCCGGGTCGCGCTGTTGGCCGACGCCAGCATCGACTACCTGCTCGCCGACTATGGCTGCATGGCCAACGGCCGGGTACGGGTGCCCCTCGATCCGGCGCTGGCCGCGGACGAATTGCTGGCCCAACTGCGCGACGCCGGCGCCGTGTTGTTGCTGTTTTCACCCGCGTACACGGCACTGGTCGAAGACTTGCGCCTGGCGGGTATCGAGTGCCGGCCCTTGAGTTCAGTGAGTGAAGCCGCGCCCCCGGCAGGGCAGCCACGGCCAGCGCAATCCCCCCAGGCGCTGGCCTCACTGAATTACACCGGCGGCACCACCGGCGCGCCCAAGGCGGTCATGCACCGGCATGCGAGCCTTTGCGCGGTGCTGCAGAACATCGTCATGGCCCGCGGCGCCTCAGCCGGCGATGTGCTGTTGAATGTCCGCCCGTTGTGGCCGATCGCCGCTGTCGCGGTATTGGCGCATCTGCTCAGCGGTGGGCAAGTGGTGCTGGACGGGCGCTTCGATGGCGAACGCTTTATCGCGCAACTGCACGAGTATCGGGTCGCCTTCAGTTCGCTGGTGCCGACCCAGCTTTTGCGGCTGATACGCGAAGCGGGTGCCGGCCCCGAGGACTTGCCCTTCTTCAAGAGCCTCGACGTGGGGGCCGCCGCGCTGGCGAGCGACGTCCTGGACGGCGCGTACCAGTTGTTTGGCGAGCGGATCAGCGTGCTTTACGGCATGACCGAAGCGCCCTGGAGCTGCTACCTCTCGGCTTCGCAGATGGCTGCGGCACGGCGTGCCGGAGAGAGCGCCGAAGGCCTGGTGGGACGTCCGGTATTTGCTGCGGCGGTGCGTATCGACCAGGCCGATGCCAATGGCGTCGGCGAAATCCTGCTCGGCGGACCGCAGTTGATGAGCGGCTATTGGCAACTCGAAGCCCTCAGCGCCCAGACACTCGACCAGGGCTGGCTGCGCAGCGGCGATCTGGGGCGGCTTCGCGATGACGGGCAATTGCTGGTCCTGGGGCGCTGTAAGGACATCATTCGCAGCGGTGGAAAATCGGTACAGCCCGGCGAGGTCGAACAGAGCCTGTTGGGCCATCCCGGCGTGGCCGACGCCCATGTGTTCGGCCTGCCGGACGTCGAGTGGGGAGAACAGGTCTGTGCCGCGGTGGTGCTGGATGGCACGCGGCAAGTGTCGGCAGCGCAATTGATTGAGCACTGCCGCGCGCAGTTGTCGCGGTACAAGGTGCCGCGGCGGATTTACTTCACCGATCAGTTGCCACGTTCGCACTACGGCAAGGTGCAGAAGAACCGGTTGCTGGCGGCTCTCGGCCCCGACCTGCTGTCCTAAAGGCTGCCCAACTGCGCCGCGATGCCTTCGCAAGCTCGGCGCACATGGCTGGCCAGGGAGGAACCGGAGTGGGTCTCGTCCTCCATCTCCAGCCCGGCCACTACCACGGCGCCCATGGCGATTGTGGCCTCGGGCCGGATGGGGAAGGCCACCGAGGACAGGCCGGGCTTGAACTCACCGTGACCGAAGGCAAAGTCCGCCTCGCGGCGAATCTGCTCGAGGGCTGGCAGCACCCTGGCATAGCGCTCTTCACCCAGGATGGCCAGGGCCGTCGATTCGCCGTAGGTGGCCAGTATCGCCCGCCCGCTGGGGCTGCCGTCGATGGGAAACTGGTCGGCCAGGTCTACGATCACGTTGAGCGGAGTCGACGGGGTCCACATCCGTTCTATCAGCACAACTTGATCGCCTACGGGAACCGACAACGAAACGATGGCCTGGCGCTCGCCGATGACGCGCTGCAACTCGATGGCATAGGGCAGGGCGATCTTCCTCAGGTTCAAGCGATTCAGATAGGCCGCCGAATAGATCAGGCTCTCGGGTCCGATGCGGTAGGTGCCGCCCTGGGACTCGATCAGGCTCCAGTAGGTCAGGGTCTTGAGCAGGCGGTGGATGGTCGTCCGGTCGATCCCGGTCAGGCGCGCCAAGTCCAGCGCACTGGCGCCATGCTTGAGCCCGGCAAGGGTGCGCAGCAGCACAATCGAGCGGTCAATGACCTGAACGCGTCCGCCTCCAGCGTTGTCCTTGCCGTTGTTGAGTGCGGGTTGAGTCGAAGAAATATCCATTGTGGCAGTGGTTTCCGAAAGCTTTTTGATCGGCTGGCACGGAATGCCGGCTCGGCCGGAGGACAAGGTTAACGGTGATCTGCGACGGGGTGAAGAGGAGAGTGAAGTAAACCTGGGTTAGTGCTTGGACATCTGGACGGTTGTGCACCGATCAGCGCCTACATCGCCACAGAGAAAGCGCGCAGCTCGGCCCTCGGTCGCCGCGAAACGAAGGGCGACGAGGATATGGTCAACGGAGGGCGCAGTGCCTTTTTGTCTGCACCGATGCTGACCTCTCTGGAAGGAGGGGTACTGGTGCTGATCGATGGCCAGGTGGTCGGTGCGATTGGCGTTTCCGGGGTCAAGGCCGATCAGGACGCGAAAGTCGCCCATGCCGCGGGCTCGGCCCTGGTGTGAATCGATCCATTAGCAACTGCGCCAGGACAGCATGGAACGCGATGAACCCAAAAAAGAGCCACAGGCCAGGCTAAGGCGCTGCGGCTAAAGGGTGATATCGGACAATCAGGTCTAAATTGCCCAGCCGACCTTCATTCCTTCGTAGATGGCTTCCTCGGCACTGCGAGGGGCAAGGCAGTCGCCGGCGCGATGAATTGCAATGCTGTCGTCCAGTTGATCAGCCAGATCGTCGATTGATTCGTGCCCGGTGCACAGAACCAGGGTGTCAATGTTCTCGAAGATGATGGGTTCGCCGCTCGCCGTGTGCTGCATGTAGACGGTGGAGTCATCGCAACCGTAAAGCCGGGCATAGGTGGTCACCGCGATCTTCAACTTGTGCATTTCACCGACCATGTTGTCGCGGACGTAGAGTGGCAGGATCTCACCGACGTTGAGTCCATTCACCGCAAGCTGAACGTTGTGGCCAGCCCTGGTCAGGATTTCGGCTATGCCGGGCCCGATCCAATCGCAGCGCCAATCCACGACGACAACGGAACGGCCCACCTTCACTTCGTTGCGAAGTATTTGCCAGGCGTTGACGACCTGCAGATCCCCGCCCGCTTCGTAGCAAGGGGTGTATGGCTTCGCGCCGGTTGCGAAGACGACAGCGTCAGGTTTGGCCTCATTGATGATTTGCGCTGTTACGCGGGTGTTCTTGAACACCTTGACGTTGGCCAGTTCAAGTTCGCGTTGGAGGTTCGTGCTTGCGCCGCCGAATTCGCTTCGCCGGGGAAGTAGTTGAGCGAGGAGGACCTGCCCGCCGAGTTGCGAAGTCGCTTCGTACAGGGACACGTCATGGCCTCGCTGGGCCGCGGTGGCAGCCGCCTTCATGCCGGCGGGGCCACCACCGATAACCATCACCTGCTTTTTTACCTGGGCCGCAGTGACAACGCCGTAGCGCAGCTCACGGCCGGTCTCGGGGCGCTGGATGCAGGAGATCGGGAAACCCTTGTGGAAGTGACCTATGCACGCCTGGTTGCAAGCGATACAGGCGCGTACGTCGTCGGCCTCCCCGCTGGAGGTCTTGTTTGGCATCTGCGGATCACAGATCAGAGCCCTTGTCATACCGCAGACATCCGCCTGTCCCCGGGCAAGGATCAGTTCGGCCTCCTGGGGCGCATTGATTCGCCCGGTCACGAACAGCGCAATGGACAGCTTCGACTTGAAACGGGCGGCTTCATTCGCGAGGTATGCCGCTTCAACCGCCATCGGCGGAACGATATGAATCGCACCGCCGAGTGTTGCTGACGTACCGGCGACGATATGCACGTAGTCCAGACGATCCTGGAGCCGTTGTGCGGCCTGAAGAGACTCCTCTTCAGTCAGGCCATCGGCATCGCGTTCATCAGCCGAAATGCGCATCCCGACCACGAAGTTTTCGCTCGTCCGGGCCCGCACCGCCTCGATGATTTCATCCATGAATCGCAGTCTGTCCGCGATGTCACCGTTATACTGGTCCGTGCGCCGATTGATGCGCGGGTTCAAGAACTGCGACGGCAGGTATCCGTGGCTGGCAACAATCTCCACGCCATCGATGCCTGCGGCCTCCAGCCTGCGAGCGGCTTCACCATACCCAGCAACGATCTCGTCGATCATTTTCTGATCGAGCGTTCGGGGCATGACGTGAAAGCGTTCATTCGGCGTGGCGGAGGCCGAGTAGGCGACGGCCAAGGGGCCATCGCTGGACTCCATGATCTCGCGTCCCGGGTGGAATATCTGCGAAAAGACCACCGTCCCATTCGCGTGGCAGATATCGGCGATCCGACGATAGCCGGCAATGCAGTCGTCATCGGTGGCCATCAGCACATGAGAAGTGTACCGGGCACTTTCGTGTACACCTGCAACTTGCAGAATAATGAGCCCTGCGCCACCTTCGGCTCGGGCCTTGTGGTACGCGACTAACTGCTCGTTAACCAGGTTGTCGGTGGGCATGGAGGTGTCATGCCCGGTAGACATGATCCGGTTCTTCAGGCGCTTGTTACGTATTTGAAGAGGTGAAAACAGGTGCGGGTACGCATCTTTTGAGGCAGGCATCTTAGAGGTCCTATCAGCGTGTTTAACAATGACGTGCTTTTAGTTGCTCCAGTTGACTGGGTACAGCGCGTAAAAGACCTTGGCTTTTTTGCCCGAGTAAGCGAGGGGTGTCTTTTCTGGAATCCAGATAACATCACCCGGTTTTGCAGCTATCGTGGTTTCGCCGAGAACGAGTTCAAACTCACCTTCCAGGACGACGATCAGCTCATCGTAAAGCACAGTCCAGTTGATCGAGATGTCATCGAAATAAGCGATTCCGGCGCCCATCGTCTGGCTTTCATCGGTGCCTACCAGGCGACAAATGGCAGCCCTGTTCAGGGGCTGTCCGCCATAAGACGAATAGACCATCTCATCACGCTTGAAGTGAATGGTGTTGGACATAGATCAGACCTCTGGGTGGTGTTTCCATTATTTATTGCACCAAAGTTGCATAGGGTTCTTGAGTGCGAACTAACGGGCTGGGTGGCAGTGCTTTGCCTGAGAGCGTTCCAGTGCAACAAGAACCCCATAGGCGACTGCTGTCATAATGATCATGATGTACGGTAGCCAGGCAAATACACCCTCGGATTCGATCATGAAGTAATAAGCCAGGATGACGGCAAACGTCAGGCCGCCGATGGCAATTGCCGGGATATTTATTACATTCTGCTCCCCGGATTTAATGATTTCTTTAATGGCATCTATGCTGAGCAAGACATATGGAATGATCCAGAACAGAGAGAACAGCGTAGAAAGATAGTTCGCCGAAAGGATCGGTGGTGCACCTGCAAAAACCTGAAGTGCCAGCGGAATAATCGCAGCCGAAGTAGCCATCAGAATCGTCGCGGCCGTGGGCGATCCAAACTCGGGATGCACACTCGAAAAGACCGAGGGAAGAAACTTCTCGGTTGCCGAGGTGGCAATACTCGGCTCCCATAGTTCATGAACGCTACAAGACTGGCAAATGCGGCTCCGGTAAGCAGAAGAGGAAGGCATCCGGCAGCCATTGCTGCGCTGGGGACAACTTGTTGGCCGGATAGGCCCAGCAGGGTTACTCGAAACAGAGACTTTGGTGGGGTATTAGCCTTGAGCGTTTCTGATGTATAGGATTCAAATGCCGTGCCGGCGTCTTGATATTTCGTCATGTTGTCTCGGACCTTAATTATTATTGTCAGCGGCCTGTAAGCCGGAAATAAAATCCATTGACGCTAGAGGCAATGCAGATAACGGCGTCTGCACTTCCATGTGCAGCCCGCAGGGCACTAAAAGTTAGTGCTTGATCATTACGTGGCGGATGGAGGTGTAATCTTCCAGGCCGTACATGGACAGATCTTTCCCATATCCCGACATCTTTTGCCCGCCATGAGGCATTTCGTTGAGCAGCATGAAGTGGGTGTTGACCCAGGTGCATCCGTACTGAAGGCGAGCACTAAGGCGATGGGCACGGCCCACGTCCTGCGTCCAAACAGAGGATGCCAATCCGTAGTCGGAGTCGTTGGCCCAGGCCAGTACCTGGGCTTCGTCGGTGAACTTGGTGACCGACACGACGGGGCCAAAGACTTCGCGCCGTACGATTTCATCGTCTTGCTTCGCGTCAGCAAGCACCGTCGGCTCGAAGAAGTAGCCGGGGCCATCAACCGGCTTGCCGCCAGTGACTACTCGGATGTGCGGTTGAGCAATCGCGCGATCGACCAACTCTTTCACCCGGTCACGATGTTGGGAGGTGATCAGCGGGCCCAGTTCGACACTGTCTTCATCCTGAAGACCGTACTTGAGGGTGCTTACCGCTGCGCCCAGTTTCTCCACGAACTGTTCGTAAATGCCTTCCTGGGCATAGATGCGGGTGGCGGCGGTGCAGTCCTGGCCCGCATTGTAGAAACCAAAGGTCCTGATCCCTTCGACTGCCGCATCGATATCGGCGTCATCGAAAATTAGCACGGGTGCCTTGCCTCCCAGCTCCATGTGCATGCGCTTGATCTCGCTACTGGTGCTCGAAATGATGTTCGCGCCAGTCGCGACGGAGCCGGTAAGCGAGACCATCCGAACTTTCGGGTGAGTCACGAGCGTCGCCCCAACCGAGGGTCCGCGACCGAAGACAATGTTGAGCGTACCTTGAGGCAGGACTGTGTTTACGAGTTCGGCCAGGCGCAGTGCCGTGAGCGGGGTTTGTTCCGAGGGCTTGAGGACGACCGTGTTACCGGCGACCAGTGCAGGTGCGATCTTCCACGCAACCATCATCAGCGGATAGTTCCAGGGTGCGATGGACGCGATGACGCCGATGGGATCGCGGCGAATCATCGAGGTATACCCCGGCAGGTATTCGCCGGCGGCGCTACCGTTCAGGCATCGAGCGGCCCCCGCAAAGAAACGAAACACGTCAGCCACGGCAGGCAGTTCATCGTTGAGCACGGCGGGATAAGGCTTGCCGCAGTTCAGCGACTCAAGGCGGGCAAGTTCTTCAGCGTGTAGGTCAATGAGATCGGCAATCTTGAGCAGTGCTGCGCTACGGTCTTTGGGCGAGAGGCGAGACCAGCCTTCAAACGCCGCTTCGGCGGCGTCGATGGCCGCATTGACCTGGCTGGCGTCAGCTTCGGGGATTTCGATGATGACCTCGCCGGTCGACGGATTCAGGACCGCCTGGGACGCACCAAGACCGGATATCAGTTTGCCATCGATCAGTAGTTTGGTTTGCATTGTTGTACCCATATTTATTGTTTGATCAGGGAATTACATGTTGGCGTAGTTGGGACCGCCGGTTCCTTCCGGGGCCACCCAGGTGATGTTCTGGGCCGGGTCCTTGATGTCGCAGGTTTTACAGTGCACACAGTTCTGGGCGTTGATCTGGAAGCGCTTGATCCCGTCATCGTTGTTCAACACTTCGTAAACACCTGCCGGGCAGTAGCGCTGCGCGGGTTCGTCGTAGAGGGGCAGGTTCTTGACGAGCGGGATGCTCGCGTCAGCCAGGCGCAGATGCACCGGTTGGTCTTCTTCATGGTTGGTGCTGGAGAGGAACACCGAAGAGAGTTTGTCGAAGCTGATCTTTGAGTCCGGCTTCGGATACTCGATGCGTGGGGACTCGGCGGCTGGCTTCAGGCAGGCGTAGTCCGGCTTGTTGTCGCGCAAGGTGAAGGGAGTTTTGCCACCAAACCAATTCTGGTCGATGTAGTTGAAGGCACCGCCGACCAAGGCGCCGAATTTGTGAATGGCGGCGCCGAAGTTGCGGCTGCGAAACAGTTCGTCAAACAGCCAACTGGATTTGAAGGCATCGACGTAGCCGGTGAGCTCGTCACCCTTGCGACCTGCAGCCAGCGCTTCAGCGGTCGCTTGCGCAGCCAGCATGCCCGACTTCATGGCGGTGTGGCTGCCCTTGATCTTGGCGAAGTTCAGAGTGCCCAGATCGCAACCGATCAGCGCGCCGCCTGGGAAGACCATCTTCGGCAGGGCGTTCAGGCCACCCTTGCAGATAGCGCGGGCGCCATAGGCCACACGCTTGCCGCCTTCCAGGTACTGCTTGACGACCGGATGGTGCTTGTAGCGCTGGAACTCGCCGAACGGCGACAGGTACGGGTTGCTATAGGACAGGTCGACAATCAGGCCGACGACCACCTGGTTGTTCTCCAGGTGATAGAGGAAGGAGCCACCTGGATTCTCGTCGTTCAGTGGCCAGCCGGCAGTGTGAACCACCAGGCCGGGCTGGTGTTTGCTCGGATCGATGTCCCAGACTTCCTTGATGCCAATGCCGTAGTGCTGGGTGTCGGCGTCGCAATCCAGGTTGTACTTCTTGATCAGTTGCTTGCCGAGGTGACCACGGCAACCTTCGGCGAACAGGGTGTACTTGGCGCGTAGCTCCATGCCGAGGGTGTAGTAACCTTCTTTCGGGTTGCCTTCGCGGTCGACGCCGAGATCGCCGGTGACGATGCCGCAAACAACACCGCCCTGGTCGAACAGCACTTCCTGGGCGGCGAAACCCGGATAGATCTCCACACCCAGGCCTTCCGCCTGTCGGGCCAGCCAGCGGCAGAGGTTGCCCAGGGAAATGATGTAATTTCCCACGTTGTGCAGGGTCTTCGGGACGAAAAAATGGGGAATTCGCTTAGCGTTTTCCGGTCCTTGGAGCAGGTAGATGTCGTCGCGGGCTACAGGGGTATTCAACGGGGCGCCCAGGTCTTTCCAGTCAGGGAAGAGTTCGTTCAGGGCGCGAGGTTCGAATACGGCGCCGGAGAGGATGTGGGCACCGATCTCCGAACCTTTCTCGACCACGCATACGCTGATCTCCTGTCCCGTTGCGGCGGCCTGCTGCTTCAGTCGGCATGCGGCAGAAAGCCCGGCAGGGCCAGCACCGACGATGACGACGTCATATTCCATAAATTCACGCATGTGCTTCGTACTTATTATAAGAGTGGCGTGTAAAAAGAAGCCGGCAGAACCGGCTAAAGCGGGAACCGTTGTTTCGAGAGCGGCAACCTATCCCTTAAAGGGCTTTCTCCAGCTCTGGAATGAGCTCGAACAGATCACCGACCAGGCCGTAGTCCGCGACCTGGAAAATCGGCGCCTCTTCGTCTTTGTTGATCGCGACGATGACCTTGGAATCCTTCATGCCTGCAAGGTGTTGGATGGCGCCGGAGATACCTACGGCGATGTACAGCTGCGGCGCGACAATCTTGCCGGTCTGGCCGACCTGCATATCGTTCGGTACAAAGCCAGCATCGACGGCAGCACGGGAGGCACCCACGCCGGCACCGAGCTTGTCCGCCAGGGAATAGAGCAGGCTGAAGTTGTCGCCATTGCCCATGCCCCGACCGCCGGACACGACGATCTTGGCGACGGTCAGTTCCGGGCGGTCGGACTTGGCCAGCTCTTCGCCGACGAAGGCGGATTTGCCTGCATCAGTGACGATATTGATCGCTTCAACCACGGCGTTACCGCCCTCAGCGGCGGCGGCGTCGAACCCGGTGGCACGCACGGTGATCACTTTCACGGCAGCCGAGGACTGCACGGTGGCGATGGCGTTGCCGGCGTAGATCGTACGCTTGAAGGTGTCGGCGCTTACAACAGCGATGATTTCGGAGAGCTGGTCGACGTTCAACAGTGCGGCTACGCGCGGCAGGTAGTTCTTGCCGTTGGTCGTAGCCGGGGCCAGTACGTGGCTGTAGTCCTTGCCCAAGGTGGCAATCAACGGCGCAACGTTTTCCGGCAACTGATGCGCATAAGCGGTGTTGTCGGCAACAAGTACCCGAGACACGCCAGCAACCTTGGCAGCGGCTTCGGCGGCAGCGCCGACATTGGAACCCGCAACCAGCACGTGGATGTCGTCACCCATCTTCTGAGCGGCAGTGACGGTATTCAGAGTCGCAGCGCCCAAGACGCCGTCGTTGAGTTCAGCGATTACCAGGATTGCCATCTCAGATCACCTTCGCTTCGTTTTTCAGTTTCTCAACCAGTTCAGCCACGGACTTGACCTTGATGCCGGCCTGGCGCGTGGTCGGCGCTTCAACTTTCAGGATTTTGACGGTAGATGCGGTGGATACGCCGAGGGCGTCCGGTGTGACCACGTCCAGCGGCTTCTTCTTTGCTTTCATGATGTTCGGCAGCGATGCGTAACGCGGCTCGTTCAAGCGCAGGTCTGTGGTAACGATGGCGGGCTGGTCCAGCACGATGGTTTGCAGGCCACCATCGATCTCACGAGTCACATTGACCTTGTCGCCCGTCACTTCGACCCTGGAAGCGAAAGTACCCTGTGCATAGCCGCTCAGGGCGCCCAGCATCTGGCCGGTCTGGTTGTTGTCGCTGTCGATGGCTTGCTTTCCGAGGATGACCAGTTGCGGCTGTTCCTTGTCGAGCACGGCCTTGAGCAGCTTGGCCACGGCCAGAGCGTTCAGCTCGTCGTCGGACTCAACCAGTACAGCGCGGTCAGCGCCCAGGGCCAGGGCAGTACGCAGTTGCTCCTGGGCGGCGTTCGGACCAATGGTGACGACGACGATTTCGCTCGCAATGCCTTTCTCTTTCAAGCGTACGGCCTCTTCCACGGCGATTTCGCAGAAGGGGTTCATCGACATCTTGACGTTGGCGAGATCAACACCGGAGTTGTCCGCCTTCACGCGGACCTTCACGTTGTAATCAACGACCCGTTTTATCGCTACCAATACTTTCATCTTGTTATTACCTAGCCTGCTGGAGGTGTAGCAATGCGTATTTGGAGCCATCTGCGTGGAGCGATGGCCGCGCTTTTTGGGTGACGGAACTCACGAACCGAGCCTGCGCGGGCTTCCTTTCGAAGGAGCCGGGAAAAGCGCTGACGGTACGAGAGATGCTCGTGAAATTTTATACGTTTTTTCACGGCGCCAGGCAAGCGGTTTGAAATGAGAGCTCGTCGATTTGAAAAAAACGTTATAAATCAGTTGATTACGCGGACGGTGAGAGGCTGGGCCCGCGTGAAAAACTCGGGGCCAGAGCTGGAAGGGGGGAGTGAAGAGCGGTGGATGTGCCCAAATAGGCGAATGAAATGGGGTTAGCGGAGGGCAAATACCCAAACAATTTTGGTTGGTATTTGGCCCTTGTTGACGTAGCTGTGCGGGGTGCTGGACGTGAAATGGAAGCTGTCACCCTCAACCAGGTGAAGTGTTTCTCCATTGATTGTCAGTTCCAGTTCACCATCCAGAACCAGGCCGCCTTGTTCTCCCGCATCCGTCATCAGATCGTCGCTTGATCTGGAGCCCGGGGCAATTTCTGTCAGCAGCATATGAAACTTGCCAGAAATATCGGGCGACAGAAGTTGGTCCTTTATGCCCCCGCGATAATCAAGCGCCGAGCGCTCCCGGCGTTTCACCAGGACAGGGTGCTTAGGCAGTTCCTGCTCGGAAGTAAAAAAGCTCAAGTAGTCGACTTCCAAAAGCTGAGCGATCGCCCCGATGTCTTCAATGCTCGGTTGGGAAAGTCCTCGTTCGATCTGAGAGACAAAACCAATCGATCTGCCAATTCGATCAGCTACCTGCTGAAGACTGAGACCTTTT
Source organism: Pseudomonas sp. Pseusp3 (assembly GCF_047304225.1). NCBI lineage: Bacteria > Pseudomonadati > Pseudomonadota > Gammaproteobacteria > Pseudomonadales > Pseudomonadaceae > Pseudomonas > Pseudomonas sp. Pseusp3. The sequence continues at coordinate 17,977 of NZ_JBGLYV010000002.1, forward strand.
TTCTTGCGCAGATATTTGATTCTCAGGCCTGCAACGTGGTCGTTCATTCTTGGCTCCAAGGGGTACACGCGGATGGCGAGTAGGTTTTAAGGGGTGGGGGATAGCGGGTGTTGCCGCAAATGATAACCAATGTCGGTTTTTGGTCGGGACGGCCTGCAGTATACCGGACGTCGTGAAAACTTCAGATTTTGTTCATGGGATTTTCACATTGGTGCTCTGACAAAGTCAGGGATGAGCAGCTCCTGACGGCCGCACAGGCCACTTGACCACAGGCTGTGCGCACTGGCGCCAATCGCCAGGTAGCCGGGCTCAGTCTGAGCGGGTGTGAAATAAATATATTTCCTTCATGAAATATATTGCATATTTTCATATGCTGTTTCACAGTGATGGCCATAACAACGTAAGGAGCGCCAAGCTCCTGGTCATCCAGAGGTACGTCCTGTGACGACAGATCCGCGCTATTCCATTCTCTTCGAGCCCGTGAAAATTGGGCCCGTCACGGCTCCCAACCGTTTTTTCCAGGTTCCTCATTGCAATGGCATGGGACACGTCCGGCCAAACATGCTCGCGGCTATGCGAGGCGTGAAAGCGGAAGGTGGTTGGGGGACGATCTGCACGGAAATTACTGACATTCACCCCACCTCTGACCAAGGGCCCTATGCCGAGGGCCGGCTTTGGGATGATGCCGACATCCCTGCCGTCCATGCCATGACCCGGGCTGTTCAGGCGCATGGAGCCTTGGCGGGGATCGAGTTGGCGCATGTGGGCCTGGCTTTTGGCAACCAGGACTCGCGGATGCCGCCAATCGCGCCGTCCCACCGGTCAATTGCTATGGAAGAGCCGATTCAGGCGCGGGGGATGTCGCTTCGAGACATCAAGGACTTCAGAACCTGGCATCGAAATGCCGCGCTGCGCGCCAAGCGTGCTGGCTTCAACATTATCTACGTCTACGCGGCGCATAACCTTTCGATCCTTCAGCAGTTCCTGCTTCCTCGCTACAACACTCGTACCGATCATTACGGCGGCAGCCTTAAAAATCGTGTTCGCCTGCTGCGTGAAGTGCTCGAAGACACTAAGGATGCTGTGGGCGACACCTGTGCGGTCGCGTTGCGTTTTTCGGTTGAAGAGCTCATGGGGGACGACGGCATTCAGCATGACGCCGAAGGACGTGAAATCGTCGAAATGCTGGCCGAGCTTCCCGATCTCTGGGACGTGAACGTTGGTGACTGGGAACACGACTCGGCACCCTCGCGTTTCTCGCAGGAGGGTTACCAGGAACCGTACATCTCCTTTGTAAAGCGAGTCACCAGCAAGCCTGTCGTCGGGGTAGGCCGGTACACCTCACCCGACACGATGGTTCGCCTGATCAAGGCTGGCGTCATGGACCTCGTCGGTGCAGCCAGGCCCTCCATCGCCGACCCGTTCCTGCCGAACAAGATCAAGGAAAATCGCCTTGAGGATATCCGCGAGTGCATCGGCTGCAACATCTGTGTTTCGTCCGACCAGAACATGGTTCCGCTGCGTTGTACGCAGAACCCGACCATGGGGGAGGAGTGGCGTCGAGGCTGGCACCCGGAGCGTATGAATCCGAAGCGTTCCGATGATTCGGTTCTGGTCATCGGCGCCGGTCCTTCGGGCCTCGAGGCGGCGCGTGCGTTGGGCGAGCGGGGTTATACCGTTGCCCTGGCCGAGGCCTCGGCTGAGTTGGGCGGTCGTGTATTGAAAGAAGGTGGCCTGCCGGGGTTGGCGGAGTGGCGTCGTGTTGCGGATTACCGTGTGCAGCAGCTTCTGAAATCCACGAAAGTAGACATTTACCGAGAGAGCAACCTTTCAACGGAGGACGTTCTGGGTTTTGGTTTCCAGCATGTACTGCTGGCAACCGGCGCGACCTGGCGGGGCGATGGTGTGGGTCGAAGCCTTCATCAGCCGGTACCTGGACTTGGCACCATCCCCGTCTTCACGCCCGACGACATCATGGGCGGCAACCTGCCCAAAGGCGAGGTAGTGGTGTTCGATGACGACACTTACTACATGGGCAGCGTTATCTGCGAGTTGCTGGCGAAGAAGGGATGCCGGGTTCGCCTTGTAACTCCCTTCCCCGTTGTTTCTCCCTGGTCCTATTTCACTTGGGAGCAAAGGCGAACGCAGGTACGCCTGATGGAGCTTGGGGTGGAAATCAACACTAACCGTTCGCTGTGCAAGCTGACGGATAACGGTGTCGTGACTGCCTGTACCTACACAGGGCAGGAATATGAGATTGCAAGTGCAGCCGTGGTGCTGGTTACCGAGCGTCTACCGAATGAAGGTCTCTACCTCGATCTGGTCAAAGACAGTTCTGCGCTTGACGTTGCGGGAATCAAATCGGTCCGTGCAATAGGCGACTGTTATGCGCCAGGAATTATCGCCAGTGCTGTTTACAGCGGTCATCTGGCGGCGCGTGAACTGCAGGAAACGGAAGAGGCAATTGCCTTCCGTCGCGAACGAATCATCGTCCACTCGTGAGTAAAAAAATGAACAAGAAACATGTAGAAGACGTGGTGTCTTTCTGCCGCTCTGCTGTGGAGCCGGCCATTGAGACTGTCAATCACGCTAACGTTCTCTCGGGAGAATACATCTCCACAACGTGGCTTCATTATTACGATGCTGAATCTGGATACTCTGTTGGTGTCTGGGAGGCAGGGAGTTTCCGGGAGGCATTTATCTCGGAGCAAAACGAATATTGCCATTTGCTCGAAGGCGTCGTTCGGCTGACCGACAGTGAAGGAAAGTCCGAGGATTATTCACAAGGAGACTCGTTCGTTATTCCAGCCGGCTTCGATGGAGTCTGGGAGAACATCGTTACGGTCAGGAAGTACTTCGTGATTAGCTAAAATATTTAACATATGAGCCGTGGAAGCGGCTCATATGCTTGGGTAAGTACTTTCTTCTTCATGTGTGTGGAGTCAGAAATGAATAAGATCCTGGCGTTTTCAGTTTTTGCTTTTGCGTTTGGTCTGAGTGCAGTTCAGGCACAGGAAAAACCTTCTGGTAATGTTGTAAATATCTATAACTGGGGGGATTACATTGACCCTGCTTTGAAAGAGCAGTTTCAAAAGGAAACGGGCATCACTGTCGTTTATGATGTCTTTGATTCTAATGAAACTCTGGAGGGCAAGCTCCTCTCGGGGAATACAGGATATGATCTTGTAGTTCCGTCAATTCAATTTCTAGCCCGGCAGGTCAAGGCAGGCGTTTATCGAAAGCTCGATAAGGAGAAGATTCCCAATCTCTCGAACCTGGACCCTGCAATGCTGAAGCTGATCGAGTCCAGCGATCCTGGTAACGTTTATGGGGTTCCTTACCTCTGGGCCTCGAATGGCATTATCTACAACCCGGTAAAGGTCAAGGAGACTCTGGGTATAGACGCTATTGACTCTTGGTCTGCGGTTTTTGATGTTGAAAATATCAAAAAGTTATCCAAATGTGGCGTGGCTTTTTTCGAATCGCCTGACGAGATTTTTCCTGCTGTACTTCAGTACCTCGGAAAGGACCCCAATACGACTGACCTGAAGGATTACAAGGAGGCGTCAGACCTTCTGGAGAAGGTAAAACCCTACGTAACCTATTTCAACTCGTCGAAGTATGTTTCCGATCTTGCCAATGGAAATATTTGCCTCGCCATTGGCTATTCCGGCGACCCGGGACTCATTAATTCGCGAGCTGAAGAGGCAGGTAATGGCGTTCATGTTAACTTCGCCGTCCCGAAAGAAGGGTCAAAGCTAAGTGTCGACATGATGGCGATTCCTGCGGATTCAAAGAATCCGGAAAATGCCGAGAAATTCATTAATTTCGTGCTCGACCAGAAGGTAATGGCGGCGATTACAAACTACGTTCACTACCCAAACGCAGTGCCAGGTTCAAAGCAGTTCACTTTGCCAGAAATTTCCAATGATCCAGTGATTTATCCGCCGGAAGACGTTGCTCAACGCCTGGTTGTCATTAAGTCACGTTCGCCTGAACTAGTAAGATTTATCACTAGGTCTTGGAATAAAATTAAGAGCGGTAGTTGAACTGTCGTTCACGGGTATGTTGGGAGTAATTCGATGACTGTTGCTGCTGTTGTTTCTGAATCAATGGATCAATCACGAAGTGAGATTGTTCTCAAGATTCAAGGGGTGTCGAAAAAGTTCGACGGTGTCGTTGCGGTTGATGATGTCAACCTGGAAATTCGGCGGGGTGAGATCTTTGCTCTGCTTGGGGGATCCGGTTCGGGGAAGTCGACCTTGCTGCGAATGTTGGCGGGTTTCGAACGGCCCACCGAGGGACAGATTCTCTTGGAGGGAGAGTCCATTGCAGATGTCCCTCCCTATGATCGCCCTATCAATATGATGTTCCAGTCCTATGCGTTATTTCCGCATATGACAGTCGAGCAGAATATTGCATTTGGCTTGAAGCAGGATGGGAAAGGGAAAGTCGAAATCGGCAAAATCGTGAAAGAAATGCTGAAGCTGGTTCAGATGACCAGCTTTGCAAAGCGCAAGCCTCATCAACTATCGGGAGGGCAGCGCCAGCGCGTTGCCCTGGCTCGTTCGTTGGCCAAGCGCCCCAAGCTTCTTCTTCTCGATGAGCCGATGGGGGCGCTGGACAAAAAACTGCGTACGCAAATGCAGCTCGAGCTCGTTGAGATCATCAGCCGAGTGGGGGTTACCTGCGTGATGGTGACCCATGACCAGGAAGAAGCCATGTCGATGGCTCAACGTATTGCCATCATGAACAACGGCCGTATCGAGCAAGTCGGGAGTCCTGTCGATATCTACGAGACCCCGATCAATCGTCACGTATGCGAGTTCATCGGTAGCGTTAACGTCTTTGACGGCGAGTTGGTCGAGGATCTGGAAGATCGTGCCTTGATCTCGTCACCCGTGCTCCAACAGCTCATATACATTGGCCATGGCATCAGTACCCGCGCTCAAAGCAAGTCAATTTCCTATGCAATTCGTCCGGAAAAAATGCTTATGACGTTGGAACGCCCTGATTCCGACTTCAATTGGACGCTCGGTTGTGTTGATGAAGTAGCGTACCTGGGTGGGCACACCAATTACTTTGTAAGGGTGGAGTCGGGAAAGAAAATCCAGGTACAGATCCCAAACAGTGAGCGGCATCTGAAGCGACCGACATTGCGTCAGCAAGTTTATATCTCTTGGTACGATGATGCTGGCGTGGTACTGCAATCATGAACATCGTTAAATTCATTGAGGCACGACGGCCAAGAGGGAGGCACGTCGTAATCGGTGTGCCGTTCTTCTGGCTGTTCCTGTTCTTCCTGCTGCCCTTCGCAATCGTGCTGAAAATCAGCCTGGCTTCGGCCGACGTTGCCATTCCGCCTTACATCGAAGTGGTCCAGTACGCCAACCAGTCCCTTCAGATCTTACTGAACTTGGGCAACTATCTGATATTGACGGGCGACCCGCTCTATATCGACGCCTACCTGGGATCGCTGAAGATGGCGGCGATCAGCACGGTCCTGTGCCTGTTGATCGGTTATCCAATGGCCTATGGCATCGCCCGTGCCAACAAGGAAATGCAGACCGTGCTGATGCTGTTGATCATGATGCCGACCTGGACGGCGATCTTGATCCGCGTGTACGCCTGGATGGGTATCCTCTCCAACAACGGTTTGCTCAATAGCTTGCTGATGTTCCTGGGGATCATTCCGGAGCCTTTGGTCATCCTCAACACGAACCTGGCGGTGTACATCGGCATCGTTTATTCGTATCTGCCGTTCATGGTCATGCCGCTCTACGCCAACCTGGTGAAGCACGACTTGAGTTTGCTGGAAGCTGCATCCGACCTTGGTGCGCGCAACTTCACCAGCTTCTGGAAGATCACCGTCCCGCTGTCCAAGAACGGCATCATCGCCGGCTGCATGTTGGTGTTCATTCCTGTGGTGGGCGAGTTCGTGATTCCGGAACTGCTCGGCGGCCCCGAGACGCTGATGATCGGCAAGGTGCTGTGGCAGGAGTTCTTCAACAACCGTGACTGGCCGGTGGCTTCCGCCCTCGCCGTGGTGATGCTGGCGATCCTGATCGTGCCCATCATCCTGTTCAACAAAAACCAGGCGAAAGAGCTGGAGGGCAAGGTATGAACAAGCGTTGGTCGTTTTCCAGCATCATGCTGGTGTTGGGTCTGCTCTTCATCTACCTGCCGATGGTCATCCTGGTCATCAACTCGTTCAACGCCTCCAAGCTGGTGACTGTCTGGGGCGGCTGGTCGGTGAAGTGGTATGTCGGACTGCTGGACAACCGACAATTGGTGGGGTCGGTGTTCCGCTCGCTGGAGATCGCCCTCTATACCGCGGTTGCCGCTGTTGCCTTGGGCACCCTGGCCGCCTTCGTGCTGACCCGCATTCCACGCTTCCGTGGCCGTACGCTGTTCGGCGGCATGGTCACGGCGCCGCTGGTCATGCCCGAGGTGATCACCGGTCTGTCGCTGCTGCTGTTGTTCGTCGCCATGGCCCAGTTGATCGGCTGGCCGCAGGAGCGCGGCATCGTGACCATCTGGATTGCCCACACCAGCTTCTGTTCGTCCTACGTGGCGGTCGTGGTTTCGGCGCGCCTGCGTGAGTTGGACCTTTCCATCGAGGAAGCGGCCATGGACCTGGGCGCCAGGCCCTGGAAAGTGTTCCTGCTGATCACCATCCCGATGATCGCGCCATCGCTAGCGGCGGGCGGCATGATGTCCTTTGCCCTGTCGCTGGATGATCTGGTACTCGCCAGCTTCGTGTCCGGTCCGGGTGCCACCACGCTGCCAATGGAAGTGTTCTCTGCCGTACGCCTTGGCGTGAAGCCGGAGATCAACGCGGTGGCCAGCCTGATCCTATTATCTGTATCGCTGTTCACTTTCTTCGCATGGTATTTCACCCGTAGAGGTGAGCAGCGCAGACGGCGGTCCGTCCAACTGATGCATGAGGACGTTTCGGCAAAAGCACCACTGCCGCAGTTACAGGCGGCGTAAGCCCGACAGCACGGCGGGAGGCGGTGCAGGAGATGCAGGAGATGCAGGTGTAAACCGGCACCGTTTGTCAGTTGATCGGGCTGTCCCGCCTAGTGTCGCGCTGTTGGTCGTGAAGTTCGTGAAAATACAAAAAATAATTCATGAAAAATATTGCATAATTTCATGAATGGTTTCACAGTGATGGCCATAACAACGTAAGGAGCGCCGAGCTCCTGGTCATCCTGAGGTACGTCCTGTGACGACAGATCCGCGCTATTCCATTCTCTTCGAGCCCGTGAAAATCGGGCCTGTCACGGCTCCCAACCGTTTTTTCCAGGTTCCTCATTGCAATGGCATGGGACACGTCCGGCCAAACATGCTCGCTACCATGCGGGGCGTGAAAGCGGAAGGTGGCTGGGGGACGATCTGTACTGAGAACACTGATATTCACCCCACCTCTGACCAAGGGCCCTATGCCGAGGGCCGGCTTTGGGATGATGCTGACATTCCTGCTGTCCAAGCCATGACCCGGGCTGTTCAGGCGCATGGAGCCTTGGCAGGGATCGAGTTGGGGCATCTGGGCCTGGCTTTTGGTAACCAGGACTCGCGTATGCCGCCAATCGCGCCATCCCACCGGTCAATTATTCTGGATGAGCCGATTCAGGCGCGGGGGATGTCGCTTCGAGACATCAAGGACTTTAGAACCTGGCATCGTAATGCCGCGCTGCGTGCCAAGCGTGCTGGCTTCAACATTATCTACGTCTACGCGGCGCATAACCTTTCAATCCTTCAGCAGTTCCTGCTTCCTCGCTACAACACTCGTACCGATCATTACGGCGGCAGCCTTAAAAATCGTGTTCGCCTGCTGCGTGAAGTGCTCGAAGACACTAAGGATGCTGTGGGCGACACCTGTGCGGTCGCGTTGCGTTTTTCGGTTGAAGAGCTCATGGGGGACGACGGCATTCAGCATGACGCCGAAGGACGTGAAATCGTCGAAATGCTGGCCGAGCTTCCCGATCTCTGGGACGTGAACGTTGGTGACTGGGAACACGACTCGGCACCCTCGCGTTTCTCGCAGGAGGGTTACCAGGAACCGTACATCTCCTTTGTAAAGCGAGTCACCAGCAAGCCTGTCGTCGGGGTAGGCCGGTACACCTCACCCGACACGATGGTTCGCCTGATCAAGGCTGGCGTCATGGACCTCGTCGGTGCAGCCAGGCCCTCCATCGCCGACCCGTTCCTGCCGAACAAGATCAAGGAAAATCGCCTTGAGGATATCCGCGAGTGCATCGGCTGCAACATCTGTGTTTCGTCCGACCAGAACATGGTTCCGCTGCGTTGTACGCAGAACCCGACCATGGGGGAGGAGTGGCGTCGAGGCTGGCACCCGGAGCGTATGAATCCGAAGCGTTCCGATGATTCGGTTCTGGTCATCGGCGCCGGTCCTTCGGGCCTCGAGGCGGCGCGTGCGTTGGGCGAGCGGGGTTATACCGTTGCCCTGGCCGAGGCCTCGGCTGAGTTGGGCGGTCGTGTATTGAAAGAAGGTGGCCTGCCGGGGTTGGCGGAGTGGCGTCGTGTTGCGGATTACCGTGTGCAGCAGCTTCTGAAATCCACGAAAGTAGACATTTACCGAGAGAGCAACCTTTCAACGGAGGACGTTCTGGGTTTTGGTTTCCAGCATGTACTGCTGGCAACCGGCGCGACCTGGCGGGGCGATGGTGTGGGTCGAAGCCTTCATCAGCCGGTACCTGGACTTGGCACCATCCCCGTCTTCACGCCCGACGACATCATGGGCGGCAACCTGCCCAAAGGCGAGGTAGTGGTGTTCGATGACGACACTTACTACATGGGCAGCGTTATCTGCGAGTTGCTGGCGAAGAAGGGATGCCGGGTTCGCCTTGTAACTCCCTTCCCCGTTGTTTCTCCCTGGTCCTATTTCACTTGGGAGCAAAGGCGAACGCAGGTACGCCTGATGGAGCTTGGGGTGGAAATCAACACTAACCGTTCGCTGTGCAAGCTGACGGATAACGGTGTCGTGACTGCCTGTACCTACACAGGGCAGGAATATGAGATTGCAAGTGCAGCCGTGGTGCTGGTTACCGAGCGTCTACCGAATGAAGGTCTCTACCTCGATCTGGTCAAAGACAGTTCTGCGCTTGACGTTGCGGGAATCAAATCGGTCCGTGCAATAGGCGACTGTTATGCGCCAGGAATTATCGCCAGTGCTGTTTACAGCGGTCATCTGGCGGCGCGTGAACTGCAGGAAACGGAAGAGGCAATTGCCTTCCGTCGCGAACGAGTCATTGTCCACTCTTAAGTTAAAGATGAATACAGAAGCATACGCTTCCTCTTCAATAGGCAGCATGCGCTAATACCGCTGAGGACAGAATGAACGATTTGACATATGACGTAGTAGTGATTGGTGGCGGGCATAATGGGCTGGTTACAGCTAACTATCTGGCCAAGGCGGGATTTCGCGTCTGCGTTTTAGAGCAGCGCCATATCGTTGGCGGGGCGGCAGTCAGCGAGGAGTTTTTCCCGGGTTATAGAAACTCGATAGCATCCTATGTGGTCAGCCTTCTGCGGCCAGAAGTGATTTCGGACTTACAGCTCGAGGCATACGGCTACGAGACAATGCCACTGGAAAATTCGTTCTATCCAGATATCAATGGTGAGTACCTATTACTTACAGCAGACGAAGAAGAGAATAAGCGACAATTCGCGAAGTTTTCAGGAACTGATTATTCTGCCTACCAGCAGTTCGAGCATCTTGTTGGAAAGGTTGGAGATATAGTTCGGGGGCAATGGCTACGAGAGCCGCCGAAGCTGGCCGGTGGAGGTATTCAGGATCTTTTTAGTGGACTGAAGTTGGGGCTGGACCTTTATAAAACAGACTCGGAAACACGGCATCGAATGCTGCAACTATTTCTCGGGACACCCAGCAGCATGATCGATCGCTGGTTCGAGAGTAAAAAAATCCAGTCAGTCATGGCTACGCATTGTATGCCGGCAACATTTGCTTCGCTGCATCAGCCGGGTGCTTGTATGCCGATGTTGCACCATGCGGTTGGTGAGTTGAACGGACGCAGAGGTGCTTGGGGAATAGTCAAGGGTGGGATGGGCTCGATAACGCAGGCTATGGCAAAGTCAGCTGTCGCTAAAGGCGTCGAGATACGTGTAAACAGCGAGGTCGAGAACATACTGGTTGAAAATGGCGCTGTGCGTGGAGTGCGCCTCAAAGGGGGCGAGCAGATATCAGCAAAAATAGTAGCTGCAAACACCGACCCAAAGCGCACGTTCCTGAATTTACTGGGAGAGCAGCATCTTCCCACTTCGTTTGCGGAAGATATCAAGGTGTTCCGCCAAGAATCAGCATCCTTGCGAATGAACCTCGCATTGAAGGGTATCCCGGAGTTTGCATGTATACCCTCGAAGGGAATTGGGTCGCACCATAAGGGCGGGATCTACTTCATAGAAGGAAAGGAGCATGTGGAGCGTGCCTATTATTCGGCTCGAAGCGGAATTCCTGCAAATCCCCCAATCGTTGAAGCGTTGATGCCGAGTACGATTGACGACACGCTTGCCCCGGCTGGCCATCATGTAATGAGTCTGCTGTGTAAATATATGCCTTACGACCTGTCTGAAGGAAGACATTGGGATGATGTAAAGAAGGAAGTGGCCGAAAATATCATCGATTATGTTGCGCGTTACATTCCTAATCTAAGAGAGATTCTGGTTGGCTATCAGTGCCTGACCCCTCTTGACTTGGAACGCATGTTTGGCATGACTCGCGGGGACATCTGTCATGGAAGACTCGAGCCAGATCAGTTATTCAGCTCTCGTCCTCATCCTGATGCCGCTCAATACTCGACCCCCGTAGCAGGTTTGTATCTATGCGGATCGGGTGCCCATCCAGGAGGAGGCGTTACAGGTGCGCCTGGGTACAATGCTGCAAAGCGCATCATAAAGGATAACTGATACTTGTAGTGCGGCCAGGGCCTGTCAATGGTTATTAGCCGGTTGACGCTGATGCGATATTGAAGCTGCCCGCCGGCGTTCATTCGCCTACCCGAATACTCGGCAAGAATGCTCTTGCGCTCTATTTGATGGGCAACATACCGGGCAATAAAAATAAGCCACGGTCAAAATCGCATTAGCCTCAACAAGTTTGAGTAACAGAAAGCTGTTTTTTGCGTTGTGTTGCCAGCACGACACTGCGAGTTCACGCAATAGAGATGTTGGAGCGGAATCGAGGCGATGAATGGCGCCTCTCCCAGACGGCATTACTTGATCTGCAACAACAATAACGGAGGAAGCAGATGAACATGAAGCAGATGCTGCACGCACTACTGGCAGTAGGCATCACGCTCGGCACATGCGCGTTTGCCGAGGAGCGTCAGGTCAATATCTACAACTGGACGGATTACATCGGCGATACGACGCTGGCTGATTTCCGCAAGGAGACCGGCATCAAGACTGTCTACGATGTCTTTGAGGCCAACGAAACCCTCGAGGCAAAACTACTTACGGGTAATACCGGCTACGACATCGTCGTGCCAAGCAGCCATTTCCTGCCTCGGCAAATCAAGGCTGGCGTTTACGCGAAGCTGGACCGTTCCAAGCTTACGAACTACAAGAACCTCGACAGCACTATTCTCAAGCGCCTTGAGGAAAATGATCCGGGGAATCAATACACCATTCCTTACATGTGGGGCACGAGCGGTATTGCTTATAACAAGGATAAGATCAAGCAGGCCCTGGGCGTCGACCACATCGATTCCTGGACGGCTCTGTTCGATCCGGAGGTCGTCAAGAAGCTCCATCGCTGCGGCGTGGCAGTGATGGACTCATCGGACGAGCTGTTTGGCGCAGTGCTCCACTTCATGGGCAAGAGCCCCAACAGCGCCAACATCAAGGATTACGAGGAAGCGTTGGATCTGATGAAGAAGATCCGCCCCTACATCACCTACTTCCACTCTTCAAAATTCATCAGTGACCTGGCCAACGGCGATATCTGTATCGCGATGGCAAACTCTGGCGACGGCTTCCAGGCCATGAAGCGCGCTGAAGAAGCTCACAGTGGCGCCCGAATTGAATACGTTGTGCCAAAGGAGGGTGGCAATCTCTGGATCGACGTGTTGGCAATTCCGGCAGACGCGAAGCACAAAGACGAAGCGCACGTGTTCCTCAACTTCCTGCTGGATCCTCGTAACATAGCCAAGGTCAGCGATTACATCGGTTATGCCAATCCCAACACTGTTGCAGATCCCTTGGTCTTGAAGGAACTGCTCGAGAATCCTGCGGTTTATCCGAATAAAGAGGTGATTGACCGTCTCTACGTCTCCACCTTGCTTCCTCAGAACGTGGTGCGTTGGATGACTCGTGCCTGGACTAATCTGAAAAACACTCAGTAATTTGGCTCGCTGGCGTCTATTGCAGACGGCTATAAGCATGGTTTGAAATAGACGTCGTATTATCCTGCTGGCAGCGCAGGATGAAACTCGAGAGGAGATTGCACGACTGACCGGGTTTTCTTGCCCGACGATCAGACTTGAAGCCTCACCTGACCCGCACCTTCAAGCTATCAAACGACCCGCAGTTCGAACACAAATTCTGGGATGTTATCGGGCTTTACCTGGCACCGCCGGATAAGGCATTGGTGCTGTGTTGCGATGAAAAAAGTCAGGTTAAGGCCCTGGAGCGAACGCAGCCCGGATTGCCTTTAGGCATCGGCCACATCCGGACAAAATCCCATGATTACACGCGCCACGGCACGGTTACGTTATTCGCAGCGCTGGATTACCTACAGGGCAAACTGATCAGCAGCATCGAGCGTCAACACCGTCATCAAGAATGGTTGGCCTTCCTCAAGAAAATCAGCAAGCAGACCCCCAAGCACCTCCAGCTCCATCTGATCGTTGATAATTACGCGACGCACAAGCACGCCGCCGTGAAAGCCTGGCTGGCGAAGCATCCGCGCTTTCATATGCACTTCACACCGACGTCCTGTTCCTGGACGAACATGGTCGAACGGTTTTTTCGAGACATTACGGTGTATCTACGGGACGGTAGCTTTGCCTCCGTGCGCGAGTTGGAAAGCTCGATTACAACGTTCATGGCATTACGAAATGCACAGCCGACCCGATACGTTTGGAGCGCAAAGGGTGAGGAGATTTTGAGCAAAAATCCAACGGGCTCTTGGGGTGCTTGAAGCCGTGCAAGAAAGGTAAATTATTTCGAGAACAGCACACTAGTAGGCACTTTCAAATAACTGCATTGGCTCTTTACAGACGAAATCGAATGTTCGCTCCTGGCCCAGTGTGTAAAAACTCTTTTGTATCTTGAGTGCGTCAACCAGACGTTCCTGGGCGATGCGATTGCCCAAGCGTTTGCCGCGATAAGCATTACTGACGGTCCAAAGGGGTTATGGAGCGGTTTAGCACCTTCTGGAGCAGAGAAAACCGAGGCTTACGCCGCCATCGCCTTCCGGGTGCTAGCGGGTGAGATTGATCATAGGGACTATGTCCTCAGCGATGAGGAGCGAGCTTCCAATGCGGTCATTCTGCAGTGTGTTTCACGTGCCAAGTCATCAAGGCTGGTGCTTGATATCTGACTGACACTCCACGTCACTCTTTGATTGGTAGGCAAGAATTAGTAGTTGTGAACTGAATGCTATCCGTAATGAACTGCTCTCTCGAAGAGAAAATCCTCCTGGGTCGCTGCAGCAGGCTCGTAAGGGTTTTGACCACTTGTGCAAGCGTTTTTCGCCTCCGTCCGATTGCAGCTCCACGGCGCCGACACTCGATGGAGTTCCTGTGGGGAGGTTAACCGGTGTGAAGTCCCGGCGCTCTCTGCTCTATGTCCACGGTGGTAGTTTCATGGTGGGTAGCGCTGAAGGTTTTGAGGGAATCGCCGGCGCGCTTGCTGCCGGTACATCTTCCACGGCTTATGTCGTTGATTATCGACTGGCACCTGAACATGCATACCCTAGTACGCAGCAAGATGTTCTTGCTGCGTATGCGGCGTTACTCGCTAACAGCGAAGGAGCAAACGATAATGCTTTGGTGGGGGATTCGGCGGGAGGCCATTTGATCATGGCCGCCCTGATTCAGGCCAGGACCATGGGAATGTAAATGCCAGGTTGCGTGGTGATGTTTTCTCCTTGGCTGGATCTGGCTCTTACCGGAGAAAGCATCCATACCAAGACTGCAGTGGACTGCTTTCTTATACCTCAGAAGTTGCAAGTCAGTGCTGACGCCTACCTGGGAGATCAGGTCGAGACTGCTACCTTCAACCTGGAGGCTGACCTGCAGGGGTTGCCGCCGATGATGATTCAAGTGGGGGAGTGTGAAATCCTTCTTGATGATGCAGTACGTCTGGTGAGAAACGCAGGATCAGCGGACGTGGACACCAGGCTGGAGGTATGGCCCGGTATGTTTCATGTCTGGCAGGCGTATGCGCCGGCGCTCTCCGAGGGGCGTGAGGCGCTCGCCGCTGCCGTCAATTTCATAAACGGGGTGCTAGTACGGCAAGGGTCGTAGGCGGTTGACTCGCGTTGCAGGTGATTGCTTTGCGCTACCGAATCAGGAAGGCCGTCTGGTTTCATAGTTATGCCGTTAAAGGCTGAGGAAGTTTACTAGCTTGCATCGAGTTGAACGGCACCTGGGGGCAGGTGCCTTTTGAGTGCGGTTACAGCCAACCTTTAATCTGTGCGCAAACGGCTTGAGTTGAGATTCCGTAACGATCATGCAGCGTCGGCAGGGCACCTGCGTCAAGGAACGCGTCGGGCAAAGCAATCTGCCTGAAAGTGGGCGTCACTCCGTTACGCAGTAGCACCCCTGCAACGGCCTCGCCCAAGCCGCCAATGATCGAGCTGTTTTCAGCAGTGACCACCAGGCGACCTGACTTTCTCGCCTCGGCAAGAATGGTTTGTTCATCCAGTGGTTTTATCGTCGGCACGTGCAGCACGGCGACGTCGACGCCGTCGGCTTGCAGTGCCTTGGCCGCTTCCAGCGAGCGCATGGTCATCAGGCCAGTGGAGATGATCAGCACATCGTTGCCGGTGCGCAGGGTCTTGGCCTTGCCGATCTCGAACTGGTAGCCGTACTCGTCCAGCACCAGCGGCACGTTGCCGCGCAGCAAACGCATGTAGACCGGCCCCTGATGCGCGGCGATGGCGGGTACTGCCTGTTCGATTTCGAGTGCATCGCACGGATCGACGATCATCAAGTTAGGCATGGCGCGGAAGATCGCCAGGTCGTCCGTGGCCTGGTGGCTCGGGCCGTAGCCGGTGGTGAGGCCGGGCAGGCCGCAGACGATCTTGACGTTGAGGTTTTCCTCCGCGATGGCCATGCAGATGAAGTCATAGGCGCGGCGCGAAGCGAACACGGCGTAGGTGGTGGCGAAGGGCACGAAGCCTTCGCGGGCCATACCGGCAGCCGCGCTCATCAGCAATTGTTCGGCCATGCCCATTTGATAGAAGCGATCGGGATGGGCCTTGGCGAAAATATGCAGGTCGGTGTACTTGGACAGGTCGGCGGACAGGCCGACGATGTCCGATCGTTGATCCGCCAGCGCAGCCAGTGCATGACCAAACGGCGCAGATTGGGTGGCTTGGCCTTCCGAGGCAATCGAGGCGATCATCGCCGAAGTGGTCAGGCGCTTCTTGGCAGGCGTAGCCGTGGAAGTCGGAGTGTTGGCTGCGTTGCTCATTGGTTTTTTCCTTCTTCAAGGTTGTTCAGTGCCAGGTCCCATTCGTGTTCTTCCACGCGAATGAAGTGCGTCTTCTCACGGGTTTCCAGGAAGGGCACGCCTTTGCCCATTTTGGTGTCGCAGATGATCACTCGTGGCTGGGCGCCGGGATGATTGCGAGCGGCATCGAATGCCGCGACCAGTGCATCGATGTCGTTGCCATCGACACGCTGGGTGAACCAGCCGAATGCTTGCCAGCGATCGACAATGGGCTCGAACGACAGGATTTCACTTGAGTAGCCATCGGCTTGCTGATTGTTGACGTCGACGATGGCGATCAGATTGTCGAGCTTCCAGTGCGACGCCGACATCACCGCTTCCCAGGTCGAACCTTCATTCAGCTCGCCGTCCGACAGCAGGTTGTAGACGAAGGAGGCCGAGCCTTTGCGCTTGAGACCCAGGCAGGCACCGACCGCAATGCCTAGGCCCTGACCGAGCGAGCCTCCGGTGATTTCCATGCCCGGGGTGTAGGCGGCCATGCCCGACATCGGCAAGCGGCTGTCGTCCGAACCGTAGGTTTCCAGTTCATCGAGCGGGATGATTTCGGCTTCGATCAGGGCGGCGTACAGCGCAATGGCGTAGTGACCGATGGAGAGGTAGAAGCGATCACGCTGCTCCCATTCCGGGTCTTCGGGTTTATGGTTCAAAGCATGGAAGTAGGAGACCGCCAGCAGGTCGGCCGCACCGAGGGCCTGGCCGACATAACCCTGGCCCTGGACTTGCCCCATGCGCAGCGCGTGACGCCGGATGTTGTGGGCGCGCTGCGCCAGATTCTTGCTTGAAACCGGTGAAGATTGGGTTGTCATGATGAAACTCCGTTAACTCAACGATTGACCAGGGCGGCGGGAATGCGCAGGACTAGCAGGGCGCCGCTCACCAGCACACCGGTGATCAGGTACATGCCGATGGCGCTGGAGCCGGTCTGTGTTGTGATCCAGCCAATCAGGTATGGCGAGCAGAAGCCGGCGAGGTTGGCGAAGCTGTTGACTGCCGCGATGCCTGCGGCGGCAGAGACGCCCCCCAGCAGCGTGGTCGGCAGCATCCAGAACAGCGACGTCGCGGACAGAATGCCGGAGGCGGCCAGGCAGAGACTGAGGATGGAGAGCGTCACATTTCCTCCCATCAATGCCGCCAGGCTCAGCCCGATAGCGCCAGCGATCATCGGCACGATCAGATGCCAGCGGCGTTCGCGGTGCTTATCGCCACTGCGTCCGACCAGCAGCATCGCTACGATCGCGCAGAGGTAGGGCAGGCTGGTCAGGAAGCCGATATGCAGTGGATCGGAAACCCCAGCGTTGCGTACCAGCGTCGGTAGCCAGAAGGTGATTGCGTACTGACCCATCACGACGCAGAAGTAGATGGCGGCCAGCAACCACAAACGGCGATCACGAATGAACTCACCCACGGAGGCATGTGTGACTTTCTGCTGGTTGTCTTCAGCCAACTCGCGAGTGATCAGCTCCTTTTCTTCGTCGTTGAGCCAAGTGGCCTGATGCACCCCGTCCTTGAGATAACTCAGCACCAACAATCCGACCAGCACCGTCGGCACGGCTTCCAGGACGAACATCCATTGCCAGCCGGCCCAACCATGCATGCCGGCGAAGTGGTTCATGATCCAGCCGGAAAGAGGGCCACCCACCATGCCCGACAGCGGAATGGCGATGAACCACAACACGGTCATGCGTGCACGCCGGTAGGACGGGAACCAGTAGGTCAGGTACAGCAACAGACCCGGCGCCAGACCGGCTTCGGCGATGCCCAGCAGAAAGCGCAGAGCATAGAACTGCCAGGCGGTTTCGACGAAGGCGAACAGGGCGGAGACGATGCCCCAGGTGATCATGATGCGGGCGATCCAGACCCGTGCGCCGACCTTGTGCAGGATGATGTTGCTCGGCACTTCGCAGAGGAAATAACCGATGAAGAACATGCCTGCACCCAGGCCGTAGACCGTCTCGCTGAGGGCCAGGTCGTTCATCATTTGCAGCTTGGCGAAGCCGACGTTGACGCGGTCCAGATAGGCGCACAGATAGCACAGCATCAGGAACGGCATCAGGCGCCAGGCCGTTTTACGGTAGGCGGAGGAGCGCACGGTCGAAACCGCTTCGAGCGACAGGGTTGTCATGATGGTTCGATCTCTTGTTTTTATTGACCGCCAGGCCCTGAGGCCCGGCTGCATCATCGATCCAGAACCGCACGGGCCAGGCAGGCCCGCCCAGGTGTAGTCAGTGAATCAGCATGCCGCCGTTCACATCCAGGGTGATGCCGGTCAGGTAGGAGGATAGGTCGCTGGCCAGGAACAGCGCGGCGTTGGCAACGTCCTGCGCTTCGCCCAGGCGCCCCAGCGGGATGCCGTCGATGATCGCGTGACGGCGATCGTCCTGCATCAGGCCGCCGGTAATGTCGGTGTGAATCAAGCCAGGGGCGATGGAGTTGACACGAATGTTGTCGGGTCCCAGCTCCCGCGCCATGGCTTTGCCCAAGCCCAGCACACCGGCCTTGGCCGCACTGTAATGGGGGCCGCCAAAGATGCCGCCGCCTCGTTGCGCGGACACCGAGGACATGCAGACGATGCTGCCGGAAGAGTGTTGGCGCATGAATGGAATCACCGCCTGGGACATCAGCAGGGTGCCGCGCAGGCTAACGTCCAGCACCTTGTCGTAGTCCGAAGGGCGAATATCCAGGGTTTTCAGCGGCTGGGTAATGCCGGCGTTATTGATCAGAATGTCGATGCGGCCGAAATGCTCGATGATTTTGGCGACAGCCTGCTGCACCTGGGATTCGTCGGCGACGTTGGCGGCCAGACCCAGGTGGCCTTCGCCCAGTGAGGCGGCGGCATCGCGTGCGGCGGATTCGTCCAGATCGAGAATCACGACACGAGCACCTTGTTGCGCGAAGGTGGTCCCTGTAGCGCGGCCGATGCCACGTGCGGAAGCTGCACCGGTGATGATCGCGACTTTGCCTTGAAGAAGCATGGAAGAGTACCTCTGATTGTTTTTATTGGGTCGATCCGCAATGAACGGATGACTCAGCTTGTTCTCCATGCTAACCCTGAGCAATAACGCGAATGTCACTCGATGCTGAAAAAAATTCAGCACTCGCCAACCAACTCTTCCAATGTTTGAATAGCTGAACGCCCGGCCCAAGCCACTTGCAGCGGAATAACAATAATCATGAGTTCACCTGGCGATGCACCTCCTGTACTTCCACCCCTGAAAGCCATTCAGGCCTTTGAACAGACTGCACGCTTCGGCAACGTCGCCCGCGCCGCCGAACTGCTCGACCTGACGCCCTCGGCAGTCAGTCACCAGCTGGCCAAACTCGAGGCCATGATTGGCCGACAGCTGTTTCTCAGAACGGCCAGGGGCGTGACATTGACGCCAGTGGGTGAGCAATACCTCACCGAGGTTTCCGGCATCCTGCACAGCCTGGCGGTGGCGACCGAGCGGGCCACCAGCGATGTCAGCCTCGATTGCCTGCGACTGCACTCGTCGCCCAGTTTCGGCCTGCTGTGGCTGATGCCGCGCCTGGAGCAATTTCGTCAGAGCCATCCCGACATACAGCTCAACCTTTCGTGTTCCTACGAATCGCTGCACTTCAGTCGCGACAAGATCGATGTGGATATCCGCCACGGCATGCCCAGCTGGCCGAGTTTCGAGGTGCGCACCGTGCGCAATGAAAAAATCGCGGTGTTGGCGTCACCCAAACTCCTTGAAAAACGACCCATCCGTGCCGTTGCGGATTTGCTGGACTGCAATCTAATCCTGTCGGAGGCGACGCTGATCAAGTGGCCACAATTGTTTGCACAACATGGTCTGTCGCGCCCTGAAAAGCCTTACACACTGAGTTTTGACCGTTCCTATATGACGCTGGAGGCAGCCAGCTACGGGCTTGGGTTTGCCTTGGAAAGCACACTGCTTGCGCAGGATTATCTAGCGCGTGGAACGTTGGTCGAGGTAGCGTCGGAGTTAAGTGCGGCAATCACTGCACACCACCTGGTTTTCCCGAGAGCGCATTCCAACTTCCCACGGGTCAGAAGATTTCTGGAGTGGATGCAGGCGGAGTTGGGGCATGACTTCAATTATTGATCTGGATGTCATTACACGCCGCGTCTCATCAGATTGCCTGGTGAGTGTCCGCTTTTGGCCGTGGCAGATGTGTAACTTGTGTCGATCTCGCAGAGCGAGACGAGGGTTTGGAGCCTTAGTGATACGTCTTATCAGTGAGGCCATGGAGCAAAATTTATAGCGCAGTGATGAATGCGTGTAGGTGAGGGCGCATGTTTTATAGACATACACCACCTCACCCACTATCGCCGGCTTACAAGCCGCCCAGTGCGACGTACTTGATTTCCAGGTAATCGTCGATCCCGTATTTTGAGCCTTCCCGGCCAAGTCCGGAGGTCTTCACGCCGCCAAAGGGTGCAACTTCTGTAGAGATCATCCCCTCGTTGACGCCCACCATGCCGAACTCAAGATTGTCGACGACACGGAAGATCAGACCCACGTCACGTGCGTACACATAGGCTGCCAAGCCAAAAGGTGTGTCGTTGGCCATCGCAATTGCCTCGTCCTCAGTCTCGAAACGGAAGAGGGGAGCAACAGGGCCGAAGGTTTCATCGTTGAAGATGAGTGCATCGCGTGGCACATCGGTGAGCACCGTTGGCTCGAAGTAACTACCGCCCAAGGAGTGACGCTTGCCTCCGGTAGCAATGCGCGCACCTTTTTCCACCGCATCGGCAATGTGCTCTTCAACCTTTTGCACTGCGTCCTCATTGATGAGCGGACCCAGTACCACCCCGTCATGCATGCCATTACCGACCCTGAGCGCGGCGGCGGCATCCGCGAGCTTCTTCGCAAACTGATCGTAGACACCCGATTGCACAAGCATGCGGTTGGCGGCAACACAAGCCTGGCCTGTGTTGCGGTACTTGGCGGCCAGTGCACCCTTTACTGCAGCATCGATATCAGCATCGTCAAAGACGATGAACGGCGCGTTGCCGCCCAGTTCCATGCTTGCTTTTTTGATGGTCGGAGCGCACTGGGCCAGCAGCAGCGATCCCACTTCGGTCGAACCTGTGAAGGACAACTTGCGAACGACCGGGTTTGCGGTGAGCTCCCCGCCGATTGCGCGGGCCGAGCCTGTGACGACGTTGCACACACCAGGCGGCAGACCGGCGCGCTCGGCGAGTACGGCCAGAGCTAGTGCCGAGAGCGGTGTCTGACTGGCCGGCTTGATAACTCCTGCGCAACCAACCGCCCAGCCTGGGCCGGCTTTGCGTGTAATCATCGCGGAAGGGAAGTTCCACGGTGTGATGGCTGCAAACACGCCGATAGGGGCTTTCTGCACGAGAATGCGCCGACCGTCCACATTCTGCGGAATGATGTCGCCATTCACACGCTTCGCTTCTTCCCCGAACCATTCGATGAAGCTTGCGGCGTAAAGGATTTCGCCACGGGATTCCACCAAGGGCTTGCCCTGTTCGGCCGTCAGGATGACCGCCAGGTCCTCGATGTTTTCAAGCATCAGCTCATAGAGCTTGCGCAGGACCTTTGCACGCTCCTTTGGCAGCGTCTTGCGCCATCCCTGCATGGCGCGTTCGGCCGCTGCGATTGCGCGCCGAGTCTCGGACTCGCCTCCATTTGGTACGCGCGCCACCCATTCACCAGTGGCTGGATTGCGGACCTCAATTGTCTGGCCACTTTCTGCCTGGACCCATTCGCCGTCGATCAACATCGCCTGACGCAGCAGGTCCGGGTCTTTCAGATTCAAGGTTGCGGTGCTATTCATCGGGCAGACCTCAAATGGAGTTACGACCGATGAAGAAGGCTTCATCGAGATCGGTGGTCGGGTTCAGCCCAGCAGCTTCCAGTCCTTTACGTAACACCGCCATGTCGCGTTGGTACACGCGTTGGGTAGGGTGCGGCATAGGACCGCCGTTGTAACCCTGCAACCAGCCTTGGTATTTCCACATCATGCGATTGAGAAGTCCGTTTGCCGCCATTGGCAGGCTTGCAAACGCTTTGCGTGCCGGATCCATTTTGTACCAGAGCTGAGTTGCCTCATCGTAGTTGCCCGCGCGGATCAACTTGTGGATCTGTGGAAGCAACGGGCCGTAATAAGAGGAGTAGTTAGTTCCACAGAACGGGATGTCCATGACCTGTGCCAAAGGCACGTACTCATACTCAAGCGGAGATGAGATAACGACTTCCTCATGGAACTCGCGGTGAACTTCGATCGCCGACATGATGTAAGGCAGTCCGCCTTCGGCTTTGATTGCAACGACGTTGGGGATCTCGTCGACCATTCGACGCAGCACTGCCAGTGGAATGTCAGCAGGGTGCAAGCGGCTGAAGCCCCAAGCCGGCAGCGGGAAGATTATTACGCCGAGGTTCGTCGCGGCGCAGATCGCCTTGGTGTACTCGAATACTTCGTCATAGGACTTCGGATAGAAGAACGGAGGATAGCCAAGCAGTACAAGATCGGCGCCGGCAGCTTCGGCTCGCTGCACGGCCTCAATGTTATCTTCCAGTGTGTTGAACACCGCGTGGTGAACGATCACGAGACGGCCGGCTGCTTGATCGGCCATGATTTGACAGAACTCGCCGTATTGCTCTTGGGTAATGGCTACCTCGGAGCAAGACAGCGAGCCGACGAAGCCGTGCTTGATTGCCAGTTCTACGTCGTGGCGAACAGCTTTCTCATTGATGCGTTTGAAGTCGGAGGTCATTGTTGGAATCGTAACGTTGGCGACCCCAACGAGTTTCTCGCGTGCCCAGTCTCGAGCGTCTTTCTTGTTGTAATTGGCCATGTAAGGCTCCTGTTAGTCAGGGTTGGTGATAGTCGTCGCTGTTCGCTCAGCGCTTTGTTTCAAAATCGATTGGCAGTGGTGTTGCGAGCCCTGCTTCCAGTGCCTTGGTCAGGATGAGTTCTGCTACCACAATGTCTTGAAGGCCACCGCCGACTGACTTGAACATCGGGGCCTTGGCTTGTTTCAACTGCTCACTGCAGGCGCCACTCATCAGGTCAGACAGGCTGAAGGCTTTGTGTCGAAATTCGATCCCGGCGGTATGGGCAGCAAGCATGTCTCCTGTCTCTTCCAGCACTTCTTCCAGGGTGTCGCAGATGATCAAGTCACTGCGCTCTACGACTGAAATGTCTATTTCACGCTGCTCCGGGATGGTCGAGCCGATCGAAACGACAGTGGCGTCCGGCTTCAACCACTCGCCGAACAGAATCGGCTTTTCATCGCGTGAGCGTGCGGCAGTCAGCACGATGTCGGCGCCTTCCACGGCCTCTTGTGCCGAACCAACACCTCGAGCGGGTACACCGAGATCTCGCGTCGCCGCTGTGGCAAACGCTTCGCGCCGTTCAGGCGTCGGGCTGTAGACGGTTATTTCGGTCAGTTCGCGGACACTTGCGAAGGCACGGGTGTGCATCGAGGCTTCCAACCCACTTCCAATGACGGCAAGACGAACAGGTTTCTGTGGGGCGAGGCGGTCAAGGGCTGCTGCCGACGTAGCTGCAGTCCGGAATCCAGTCACCAGATTTGCGTCAATGAAAGCGGCAATGCGATTGGTCGTTCGATCAAACAGAACGATGACGTATTCGATCCCCGGTGGCGCATCGCCCATGTTCGACCCCATCAGCTTGGCGCCGAAGTAGCGTCCACCTGCCGGAATTGCCGGCAAGGTGCGAAGCCAGGTTTTTTCAAGACTTGCAACGGTACGGGGCGGGGTAGCCCTGGCTGGCAAGTGTTGCCCGTAAGCGGCCTGAAGCGCGGCAATCGCATCTTTCCAACGGAAAACGGCCTGCGCGGCAGCGCTTGAAACGAACACGGGAGACTGGGAATTAGCGGTCATGCGTCGAGCTCCGAAACGGCAGAGAGAGTTGAAGTAAACGCGAGGCGGCCTACGTAAGCCGCGCTCCGGCTATGAATAGCTATCTAACTGAAGGTAGCACTAACAAAACGATGCGTATACAAAGTATTGTTGCCTGAGATTGCCGTTGTCAATGGCCCCATTGCGTAAATCTAGGTTTTACTCGGCATGGTTGCGGAAACAAAACGGAACGTATAGATTTGATTTGTTCTTAGCAACGCCGATGTCTGGTGAGCGACATGAAGCGCGGGATGCGAGGGTAGTTGAAGGCTTGGACAGTCCTGCCCAGTGGATTTGCTCGTCGCTGCACTTGAAGCAGTACTGCGCGACGCCTGAAGGCTTGCCGCATATGACTACACGAGGGCTATACCCGGTCGCGGATGTCTCTTGCCGAGGCGTACTTCGATGTACCGGAACTGGCAAACAAGCTGTGTAATTGAATAGCAGCTACCACCCGCCATAGAAGCGGAGAGGAGACAAGAATGAGTCAAGTTAAACGCGTTTTGATTGTGGGCAGCGGAATCGGCGGTGCCACCGCAGCTTATGCACTGCGCAGGGCGGGAGTGGACGTCCACTGTATCGATATCAAACCGGGGATTCCCTCGGCAGGGTCGGGCATTTGCCTGTTACACAACACGGTCCGAGCATTGGACATGATCGGATTGGCGGAGCCTTGTCTCGACAGTGGTATGCGATTCGACGCGTTTCGGCAATTCGATTCCTCAGGTCAACTCCTGCGATCGGACCCTGCACCTCCCAGCTGTGGCATCCGTCGGCCGGAACTTGCTCGAATCCTGGAGTCGGCAGCGCAAGGGGCAGGGGCAGTTCTGGATAAAGGGTTGACGATCGAACATCTCGACGACCGTGGGGACTGCGTCGAAGTTAAATTCTCGGATGGTCGCGAGGCTACCTATGACTTGGTGGTGGCTGCGGATGGTGCCTACTCCAAGCTGCGCGATCAGGTTTTCGGTGCTGAGTGCAGGCCGCAATTTGCAGGTCAGAGTGTCTGGCGTTTCAACGCGCCGCGTCCGGCTCAGATTGATGGGTTCTGTTTGTACCGCAGCCCGACAGGGAAAACGGTGGGTTCTTTCCCGACATCGCAGGACAGCTGCTACCTGTTTTATCTCGAGAACAGCGTAGAGCCTCTGCGGGTACCAGAGGATCAAGCGGGCGCGATGATTCGCGAACGCCTTGCCGAATATACCGCGCCCGCTGTATTGGAAGCTCTTGAGCAGGTGACCGATGCCAGGCAGGTTATCTTCCGTCCGCTGGATATCACGCTGGTGCCGGCACCTTGGTACCGCGGCCGAGTAGTGCTCATCGGTGATGCTGCACATTCACCAACACCGCATATGACGTCTGGAGGTGGCATGGCCATCGAAGATGCCGTGGTGCTTGCAGACTGCATATCCAAGACCCAATCAGTTAACGAGGCATTGGCGATGTATAGCGAGCGCCGATTTGAACGATGCAAAATCATTTGTGACGCGTCATTGCAACTTTGTCGCTATGAGCAGGAAGACCCACTGAAAAATAGAGAGCAGTCGGCGGCTCTATTGCTGAAAACCTATCAATATTTGGGGCAGCCTATCTAAACCACCAGGTTGACGTTATCTGTCAAAAAGTCCCGATTCACCTCTCAGGGTGAATGGGGACTGAGTCAACTCATACTTTTATAACGATCAGCAGCCAACAGTGCTGTTCAGTTTTCTGAGTTAGTTACTCCCAGCAAGTGGTATATGTAGTCGATATGCGACTTGGCAAATTCCTCGTTTAATGGGGCGTGGCCAACCAACAAGCGCATGTAGACTGCTGAGTAGATTATGTCCATAAGCGACTCAACATCGGTGTCGCTTGGGATCTCACCGCTGCGTTTCCATTCTTCAAGTGTTTCTTTAACTATCGCGCGTCGCCCATAGTGGAATCGCTCTCGAAAGGCTCGTAATACTGAAGGGTCAGATTGTCCCTCGGCTATGATTTGAGCAAGTACTCGGCCTGGCCATCCAGAAAACTGTTCTACCAGTGTGCGGAAGTGCGCAGCGATGGCCTTTTTGGGACCGAGTTCAATTGGCAGTGGGGTCTTCAGAAGATGGTTTTCAATGAAGGCGTCAATCACGAGCAACGCTTTAGAGTCCCACCATCTGTAGATCGTTGCTTTGCTGACACCGGCTTCCTTTGCAATTGCCTCAATCGAGATGGCCTGAATAGAGTTCTCGTGTAGCAACTTGATGGTCGAATTCAGTATTTGCAGTCGAGTAGCTTCGCTGCGTGGTCGTCCTAAAGACTTCTCCTGCATAAAGTATTCCTTAATAAATGACTAATTTTAACAGGAGCGTAATGCTGCATTGCTCACTCTGCGGCGTGGGCGGCTGCCTGCTGAAATCAAGCTGAGGCGTTTCTGATCGTAGCCAACAGACCACTCAAGAAGCAATGTAAAAAACGCTTTGGGTCTGGCTTGGCGAGTGTGGAAGGCCCGTGTGGGCTGACTCCGTAGGCAGATGAAAGCTGCCAGCTGACGAAATCGAAAAAAGTAAGCTTGCACAAAACGGTACGGATCGTATATGTTTGTTTCGCGCATATTAAGCCTGTCACGGGCACAACAACAAGAATGCGCGGAGGAGACAAACATGCATCAGGGTTCAAGCCTGAAAGGCGATGTTGCGACCGTTACCATTGTGGGTCGCATCTGGCACTCGACCAGTGAACAGATGGCCGAACGCGACAAGCACTTCGCGTCCGCTGATTTCCAACACTTCCCCGTCAACGCTGCTTCGACGCGCGATACCACCGGCTCGATCCTCGACGCCGATCTCAGTCTCTTAATCGGCGTTCAGAGCTCCGCTACATTCCTCAACATTTTCGGGGAGTGAGCATGTCGATCCCCAATATTTCCAATCTCGGATTTGGGCGGCGCCAGTTGCTCGTGTCTACCGCAAGTGCCGCGACGCTCGCCATGCTGGGGGCGATACCGGCGCTCGCGAAGCCATCTCGAGAGATCGCTCGAAAACCATTCGACCCCAGTCAGTTTGATGTCCGCTTTGTCGTGACGGACCGCCGGTTGCCGCAAAGCCTGGCTTTCGCCATTGAGCATGCCAAAAAAGGCAGTGCGCGGCTTGAAGTCACGAATGGACTCACGAGGCTTTGGCAGGAATCGCTCGTACCGTTTTGGCGTGAGCAAGGTGGCGCTGTCGCCGGACTCACCACGCGCGAGGTTTGGCATTGCCTTGCAGAACAAGCACGCAGCCAGTCGCGCCGTACGGTTGTGCTGCATCAGTACGATGTACCGGCGAGCCAACCCAATCCTTTGGTTTCATGGATCATCGCGTGAATTATGAGAACACCCCCGAATGTTTCCCCCGAAGTTTTTTCCGTCGCGCTACAGGCGTTTGCTGGTGTAGTCGGAAAAGAATGGGTCTTCGTTGAGGACGAGGATCTGTTTCCCTACCGTGATTCTTATTCCCCGCTGCGCGACACGCCTGAGGATCGAAGCGCATCAGCTGCCGTGGCGCCCGGTTCGGTTGAAGAGGTGCAGGCGGTCGTGCGCATTGCCGATAAGCACCGCATACCGCTTTATACGATTTCCACCGGCAAAAACCTCGGCTACGGCGGTTCAGCGCCCAATCATGGCGGCAGTGTTGTGCTGGATCTGAAGCGGATGAACCGCATCATTGAGGTCAGCGAAAGCAACGGCTACGCAATCGTGGAGCCCGGCGTCAGCTATTTCGATCTGTATAACTACATCCAGGAACGTGGCCTGAAAGTGTGGTTGGATGTCGCCGACCCGGGCTGGGGCAGTGTGGTTGGCAATGCGCTTGATCATGGCGTGGGTCACACGTTGTCGCGCTTTCGCAACCACTTCGATTCGCACTGCGGAATGGAGGTGGTGCTGGCCAATGGGGAGGTGGTTCGCACAGGAATGGGAGCGCTTCCCGGTTCCCAGACGTGGGGGCAATTCAAGATGGGCATGGGGCCGATCCTGGATGGCATTTTTTCCCAGTCCAATTTCGGCGTTGTCACCAAGATGGGCATTTGGTTAATGCCGGCACCAGAAGCCTTCATGCACGGCATGGTGATGGCCGCGCGTTATGACGACCTGCACGCGGTAGTGGAATTGCTCAAGTACGTCGAGAACACTGGTTTGGCTCCTGGTGCGCCGGAGATGGGCAGTCCGCTGCTCGGTATCAGCAATTACACGAAACATCTGGTGGATGCCTTTTACGATGGTCCGCCGCAATTGCAGAAGCAGCATGCTGACTTGGTTGCGAAAGCCAGGATCGGTTATTCGGCTGAATTGCAGAAGTATGGGCAAGACAACAACATTCCTTACTGGGTGCTCAACCTGAAGTTCTACGGACCGCAGAAGGTGATCCAGGCGCAGTGGGAAGTGGTGCAGGAGCTGGCGGCAAAGTCGATCAAGGGCGTGCGCTTTCAGGTTGGCCAGGTTCAGACCGATCCGCGCAAAGCTTCTGCTGAGTGGACGGTTTATCCCCAGGATGTGGGTGTGCCGAACATGGATTTCTTCGGTATGGGCACGCGTGCCGGAGGCAACCCGCATCCGATGCGCGGCCATATGTGGTTCTCTCCAGTCATACCACAGACTGCACAAGGCATCCTCGAAGCCAACCGTGTCTTCGACGAAGCGCACCGCACCATGCCTGCGCTGCAGAATGTGCCGATCTGGAATCTCAGGCCTTTTGCGTTGCCTGCGCCGTTTTTCGAGCGCGCTTTCCTTTTCATCGTGGGCTTCCCGATCACCGATGATACGGCGATGAACAAGGCCTCCATCAAGGCGTATCGGACGCTGCTGGATATCGGCGCACAGCATGGCTGGGGCGAATATCGCTGCCACCCGGAATTCCAGGACCAGGCCATGGGCCTGTATTCGTACAACAACAACAGCCTGCTGCGCTTGAACGAGGTCATCAAGGACGCCATCGATCCTAACGGGACTCTTTCGCCGGGCCGCTACGGCATCTGGCCCAGGCACTTGAGGAAGGACGCCAAATGAAGACGATCCGTCTCATCGTGCTGATGATGCTGGCATGCATGGCTGGTCTGGCGGTCGCCTCCGAGCCGGCCAGACAAGCTATGTCGGCGCATCCTGGCAAGCCGATTTTCGATCAATGGTGCGCGATCTGTCACGCCGCAGCGCCACGTATGCCCGGCACTGCTTCGCTGGCGGCCAAGTACGGCGGCAGCTTACCGGCTGCCTTGGAAGACCGCACTGACATGCCCCCGGTCTTCATCAAACATTTCGTTCGCAACGGCGTACTGATCATGCCGGCATTTCGTAAAACCGAAATAACCGACGCCGACCTTCAATTGCTCGTCGACTACCTAAAGGCTAAAGACCAATGAGCTCACATACTGTTTCTGACACCTTGAGCAAAGCTGCTGGCAACCGGAGGGCATCGCGCAACGGCACCGCAGCGCTCGTCATCGGGCATTGCGCTGGCCTGATGGATATCACCACTTTGCCGATCTGGGTTGGAATCGTCCTGATCGGGCAACTGGCACTTGATCCGCAGCGTGCTGGATTCCTGCTGACTCTTTTCCTCGGGTCGGTCGTGCTTAGCAGTCTGTGTATCGCACCAAAACTGTCCCGACTCAACCGCAAGCGCATGGCATCGGCAGCCTATGCAGTGGCTGGTATGGCCTTTGCCAGCATGCCAAGCGCGAGCGCCAGCTATATCCTTCTGGCTTCTGCGCATGTCGTCGCAGGCCTGGCGGTCGGCTGCGGCCTGTCGATAGTTCACGGGACGATGGGGGCGACCGCCAATCCGCACCGCACAGCGGCAATGGCTTTCAGCTCGTTGAGCCTGGTGTCCATCTTGGTGATGGCGACGCTGCCTCCGCTAGTGGGCAAGATCGGCCCGAACATATTCTTCTACACGATGTCGGGCATCATGTTCACTGCCGCACTGGCCGCACTGCTGGCTTTTCCGAACGTTGCCCGTACGGTCCAGCACGATGGATCCACTCTCAACCGGTTGCCTACCCGAGTGTGGTTCGGCATTGCCGGCGTGAGTCTTCTGATGGTGAGCCATTCGATGGTCTTCGGCTTTATCGAGCGTGTAGGCGGCTGGCATGGATTCGGCGCGGCGCAGATCACCACGGTGCTTGTCATCAGTGGTTTCGTGAATCTCGTACCTGTCGCCCTTTCCAGCCTGCTCGAACGCCACTTGCCGGCCTCGGGCGTAGTCATCGCCGGTCCCCTGATCCAAGCCACCGCAGCTGTCGCAGTGACCCAGTTCAGTGGTTACGGGGTTTACATCGTAGCAACCTCAGTGCTCATCGCGGTCGTTACATTTACCCATGTGTTCGCATTCGGGGTGCTGGCGCGACTGGACCCGTCCGGTCGCGTGGTCGCGGCCACCCCGGTGATGGTCATGGCGGGTTCGGCTACTGGCCCACTCCTTGGGGGCGTGCTCGCCCTGCATATTGGTTATGGCAGCTTGGGCTGGGCGGCATTGGTATTGGGCCTTCTGTCGGCCATCTGCTTTCGCCTTGGTACCCGCAAGGCTTGACGACAAACAACAATAATATGAAGTCCCTTACTAGAGGTTTGGCATGAGCAAGCGATTGCAGGACAAGGTCGTTTTACTGACTGGCATTGGCAGTGGGATGGGGCGCGAGACAGCTCGGCTTTTCGCCAGCGAAGGCGCGATCGTCGTTGGGTGCGACATCAATCTGCAGACGGCCGCAGAAACCGCGAAGCTGGTAGAAAACGATGGTCATTGCATCGACGTGGTTGCTCCTGTCGACCTCGGTAATCGCGACGATGTAGCGCGTTGGATCGATGGTGCGGCGGCTCGGCATGGCCGCATCGACGCGCTGTACAACAACGCCAGTCTGCCGCGCTTTGCGCCTTTTGCGGTGCAGAGCGATGCCGACTATGTCTTCACGATCCAGAATGAACTCGATCTTGTCTGGCGTGCTTGCCAGCTTGCCTGGCCACATCTGGTGAAGTCCAAAGGTGCCATCGTCAACATCGGCTCCGGTGCTGGCATGCAGGGGGCGAGAACGTTGCCGCAGGCTGCGCATGCCGCGGCGAAGGGGGCGGTCCTTGCCCTGACGCGCCAGCTGGCCGCAGAAGGCATAGCTGTTGGTGTACGGGTTAACTCGGTCAGCCCTGGTGTAATGAACACCCCGCCGGTTCAGGCGATGTATCGGGAGTTTGGTGACAAGGCACCCGTGGCCCCGATCGTGGAACGCACCCTGACGGGTAAGCCGGGCGAGCCGATCGCTGTCGCTTGGGCAGGTCTTTACCTGACCTCTGATGAGTCTAAATGGGTCACCGGGATCAATATTCCCGTGGACGGTGGTGCCAGCTCAATCATGTAAGTCGAGTTGGATTCAGCTGATTGAACCCGCAAGCCGACTCTAAACAGGCAAGAGTAGTTTTGACCATGTCCAACATTTCCATGAATACAAGCAATGCAGCAAAGGTGCTGGCAAGCTCGCTGCAGATCAATGGATTGCAGATAAAAAACCGCATTATCCTTGGGCCGATGGCGGTGCTTCGCCCGACCGAAGACGGCCGCCCAAGTGAGCAGACCATCGCGTTCCTCAAGCGTCGTGCGCAGGGCGGGGTGGGCCTGGTCATCGTTGGTGGATCGGTGTGCAGCGAACGCGCCTGGAACGAGTCACCGTTTGCGCCAAACCTGCGCTTTGACAAGGACGAATTTGTCGATGATCTCAAGCGCCTGACCGACGCGGTACATGAAAGCGGTGCGGCAGTGTTCGCACAGCTGTTTCCGAGTTTCGGCCGCATGGGCGTGCCGCGCAATGGTCAGTGGATTTTGGCGGCCAGCCCGAAGCCGGTGAACCTGGGGGCCGGTGGCTTGCCCAACCATCTCTACATCCCCGGCGGCCGAATCACACCGGTGCCACACGAGGCAAGCATCCAGGAGATCAAGGACATCGAGGCGAGCGTCGTCAGTGGTGCACGCCGGGCCAAGGCTTGTGGTTTCGATGGCGTCGAGATTGGCGCACACATGTGCTACTTCTACTCGTCCTTTTTGTCCTCGCTGGCCAATCAGCGCACCGATGAATATGGCGGCTCGGTGGCCAATCGCGCAAGAGCGTTGCGCGACGTGGTTGCAGCGGTGCGCGCCGAAGTCGGCCCGGATTATCCGGTGGGTGTGCGCATGAGTGTGAATGACCATATGCCCGGTGGCCAGGGGCCTGAGGGTTACGCTGAAGTGGCAGCGCACATCGCCGAAGTCGGCCTGGACTTCATCTCGCTCAGCGAGGGCAACTACGAGTCGATGCGTGACAATGTGCCGAGCACTTCCGGCAACATGCTGACCCACGGAGAGCCGCTGGCCTTTCGCAAGGCGCTCGGTAGCGGGGTGCTCCTGTTCCTTTCCAGTACTCCAGACCCCCGGCAAGCGGCGGCGGCTATTTGGGACGGTGATGTCGATGCAAGCATGCTGGCGCGGCAGATGCTGGCCGATCCTGATTATGCGGTGAAGGTAATCGAAGGTCGTGAGGCTGAGATCGTGTGGTGCGACCATGCCAATTCCTGTTTACGCAGGCTGATACTCAACGCGCCGGTTGCCTGTCATAAAAACCCGGAGATGGGACGCGAGGATCCGAAGGCCAAACGTTCCAGTCCGGTTCAGAACCTGGGCGTCTGGGTAGCCGGTAACAACGTGCTGATGGGCGTTGCCGATAAGCTCGCCCGCGCCACGAAAAAGAAATGACCCAATTGGGGCGAGCACTTCGATCAGTCTTATAGCGAGATGAGCGGGGTGTTCGTTTCCAATGGCTCCACGTCGGTATCCGATCAACTCAACGCTTGCGCACTGAACTTGATCAACAACGATCAGGCCTCGGGGTCAGTGCTCTTGACACCCAGTAAGTGGTACACAAAGTTTATGTGAGACTCGGCAAACGCCTGGTTAAGTGGGGCGTGTCCAATCATGAGTCGCATGTAAACGGCCCCGTAAATCAAATCCATCAGTATCTCGATATCCGTATCGGGAGATATCTCGCCGCTCACCCTCCATTCTTCTAGTGTTTCTCGAATTATCGCGCGCCTTCCATAATGAAACCGCTCTCGAAAATCTCTCAAAATAGAGGGATCTGATTGACCTTCCGCGAGTATTTGTGCGACCAGTCGACCGGCCCAACCAGAGTATTGGTCTACGAGTGAGCGGAAGTGCTGAGCAATTGCCTCTCTCGGACCCAGCTCTCGTGGCAAGACTGTCTTCAACATTTGGTTGTCTATGAATGCGTCGATAACGACTAACGCTTTGGAGTCCCACCACCGGTATATGGTTGATTTACTAACGCCAGCTTCTCGTGCTATCGCCTCGATCGAGATGGCTTGAATGGATTTTTCCTGCAGCAGCCTGATGGTGGCGTCCAGGATCTGACGGCGCGTAGCTTCGCTTCGTGGGCGACCCACTATCGATTTGGTGGTCGATACAGGTTTGTAAGTCGACATTTTCCAGATCCCTTACCCAGGTGCATTTGTTTCTAAAAAAAAAAGCCCAGGATGGCTCTCGTCAAGAAATAATTAGTATACGCAGTGTTTAGTATATTGCCTGTGTGTGAAAAATTCTACCTTGGCTGTGCTCAATCCAGCAGGAAAATGTTCGCTCGAAATAAGCTTGTTTTGTTGTTTTTAGCGCGGTCTAGGGTGCTCAAGCTGAAGGCTCTGTTGCAGTGTAAATTGCTTCGCTTGGTCGACTCTCTACAAGTCATTACGTTTCGTTTGTATGAGGTTTTTTGCTCGGATCTGTTGTCGGTAAGTCGGCGGCGTGGGGGCAAGCCAGGAGGGAAGGGCAGCGGCCATTTTTAAACAGTCAGCGATGAACATCACTTTCAGGTCCATTTTTCTTCGCGTTTTGTTCGTTGCTTAAAGACTCTATGAAAAGTGCAATCTTCTATTTGTAACGTGCATTTTTCGTAGTGCCCCAGCACCTCATACTGAACAGGTGCTGACGCGCGTACCCGCTTGCCATCTACCGTACGGTGCCTTCTGGCGCTGTTCGCAAGCGCCTGCCAAGCGGAGCGCTACTATCCAATAATAAAGAGACCGCCCATGAAAACTCCAAACCCGCTGCTGGAAGACCTGAAAGGTGTTCTGCCTACTATCGCGGCTAATGCCTTCGAGGCCGAACGCTCGCGTTGTGTTCCCGCCGAAAATATCGCCCTGCTCAAAGGCATTGGTATGCACCATGCGCTGCAGCCGAAAAAGTACGGCGGCATGGAGATCTCTTTGCCTCAGTTTGCCGACTGCATCGCATTGTTGGCCGGTTCCTGTGCCAGTACGGCCTGGGCCATGAGCCTTCTATGTACTCACAGTCATCAAATCGCAATGTTTTCCAGCAAGCTGCAGGATGAGATGTGGGGAAATGACCCCGATGCCACTGCCAGCAGCAGCATCGCGCCTTTTGGTCGCACCGAGGAGGTGGAGGGTGGCGTCACTTTCAGTGGCGAGATGGGATGGAGTTCAGGCTGTGATCATGCCGAATGGGCCATCATGGGGTTCTTTCGCGAGAATACCGAAGGTACTCGGGATTATTGTTTCGCGGTGCTGCCAAGCAGTGACTACGAAATTCGTGATGACTGGTTTGCCGTTGGTATGCGCGGTAGTGGTAGCAAAACCCTGATCGTCAAGAATGCTTTCGTGCCCGAGCACCGAATCCAGAAAGCCAAGGACATGATCGAAGGCAAGTCGGCGGGCTTTGGTTTGTATCCGGACAGCAAGATTTTCTTCGCCCCTTATCGACCTTATTTCGCCAGCGGTTTTTCGACCGTCAGCCTGGGTATTGCCGAGCGTATGCTGGATGTCTTCCGCGAGAAAACCCGCAACCGCGTCCGTGCCTACACCGGTGCCGCTGTCGGTGCCGCCACCCCGGCATTGATGCGCCTGGCCGAGTCCACGCATCAGGTTGCGGCCGCCCGAGCGTTGCTGGAGAAAAGCTGGGAGGAGATTGCCGAATACAGTGAGCGCCACGAGTACCCTAGCCGCACCACGCTCACGTTCTGGCGTACCAATCAAGGCTATGCCACGAAAATGTGTATCCAGGCCGTGGACCGTCTAATGGAAGCGGCCGGCGGCGGTGCCTGGTTTGAAACCAACGAGTTGCAACGCCTTTTCCGCGATTCACATCTGACGGGTGCGCATGCATACACCGACTATGACGTCTGTGCACAGATACTCGGTCGCGAACTGATGGGTCTCGAGCCCGATCCGTCAATGGCCTGAGGCCGTTCGCCGCCAAGCCATAAGCCCCTCATAAAAAAATTCAGAGTACGCCTCAGGGTGTGCTCGGGAGCCTTGCATGTCCGATATCAATGAGATTGCCGTTTCTTCTGCCTTCGATGCCCGTGCATTTCGCCGCGCATTAGGTAACTTCGCCACCGGTGTAACCGTGGTGACAGCCGCCGACCACAACGGCCGCAAAGTGGGGGTGACGGCCAACAGTTTCAACTCGGTGTCGCTCGATCCTCCGTTAATTCTCTGGAGTATCGATAAACGATCTACAAGTCACGACGTATTTGCTGCCGCTACGCATTTTGCCGTGAACGTGCTTGCTGCCGATCAAATTGATTTGTCGAACAATTTCGCCCGTCCGAAAGACGATCGTTTTGATGGCATCGAATACGAATCAGGTCACGGGGGGGCGCCAATTCTTGTTGATTGTTCAGCGCGCTTTCAGTGCAAAAAGCATCAGCAGGTGGACGGCGGTGATCATTGGATCATGATTGGCAGGGTAGTGGCTTTTGATGATTTTGGTCGTTCGCCGTTGCTTTACCACCAGGGTGCTTACTCCATGGTGCTGCCCCACACACGCATGACAAAAAGTGCCGAAGGTCAGCCGCCGAGCAGCCACTTCCAGGGGAGGCTGAGCCACAATTTGTACTACCTCATGACCCAAGCGTTGCGCGCTTATCAGGCAAGCTACCAGCCGCGGCAATTGTCGACAGGTTTGCGGACCAGTGAGGCACGTATGCTGATGGTGCTGGAAAATGATGCGGGTTTAAGCCTCATCGATCTGCAACGCGAGGTGGCGATGCCCGTGCGGGAGATCGAAGAGGCCGTTGCCAATCTCACTCGCAAGGGGCTGGTCTGTGAGGAGGATGGGCGCTTGCGTCTGACGGTTAAAGGTATCGATGAAACAGAAGGATTGTGGTCAATAGCCCGTGAACAGCAGGAAAAAGTCTTCAGCCAGTTCAGCGACGACCAATTGGAAACCTTCAAGACTGTGTTGAAAGCGGTTATCAGGCTCTGAATTGCTCTGGTCAGTGATCAAATGGACGGCGCCAAAGGCGCCGTTTTTTTATGGAAGCAAGAAGCTTTATGGGTATCTCAGCGTGATAATATCATTAACATGCTAACTAAATTAGAGTCATATTAAATGTCCAGGCACCGACAGTCTTTGACACTCAACTTGCTCCAGGCCCGTGAAGTCGCCATGAGCTTTTTCCGGCCCTCTCTGAAGGATATAGGCCTCACTGAGCAACAATGGCGGGTGGTGCGAATTCTCAGTCAACAGGGCGAACTGGAGATCAATCGCCTGGCGGACCTGGCGTGCATTCTCAAGCCCAGCATGACAGGCGTACTGGCGCGGATGGAGACCGCAGAGTTGGTCGAACGACGGCGCTCAGAACACGACCAGCGTCGAGTGCTGGTGAAACTGACGGGGGCCGGAGATAGTTGTTTTGAAAGTATGAGGGGGCGCATGGAAGAGAACTATGAGCGCTTGCAGGAGCGCTTCGGCGCAGAAAAATTGCAGACGTTGTTGGGGTTGCTCAACGATTTGAAGTCACTGAAGCGTTGATCTGCGGAGGATCACTGCTGGCAGAAACGACCGCCAGCAGCGACTATCTGCAATTGACCTGAAATCAGTAAACGCCGCCAGTACTGAGGGTGGCCGGGGTATTTTTGAACTTGCTTGTCAGTGCTTGCAGGCCTTGCATCAGTACAGTGGTGTCGACGCCCACCGCTACGAATGCCGCGCCGAGCTCGATGTAGCGCCTGGCCAGTTTTTCGTCAGCGCTGAGAATGCCGGGTGCTTTACCCGCATTGCGGATTCGAATGATCGTGTCTTCAATGACGGCTTGAACTTCGGGATGCCCCGGATTGCCGCGATGGCCCATGGCGGCGCTGAGGTCGGCGGGGCCGATAAACACCCCGTCAACGCCTTCGACGTTGACGATGGCATCCAGATTGGTCAGGCCTTTGAGGCTTTCAATCTGCACCAGCAGGCATATTTGCTCATCAGCCTTGTCCAGGTACCCAGGCACGGTATTCCAGCGCGACGCCCGTGCCAGAGCACTGCCTACACCGCGCACGCCACTGGGCGGATAGCGCACAGCGCGCACCAGTTCTCGCGCTTGCCCGGCGCTTTCGACCATCGGCACCAGCAAGGTCTGGGTGCCTATATCCAAAATCTGTTTGATCAACGTGGTGTCGCCAGTGACAGGACGGATGACCGGATGACTGGCGTAAGGCGCTATCGCCTGCAGTTGGCCAAGCATGCTGCGTACGTCATTGGGCGCATGCTCGCCGTCGATCAATAGCCAATCGAAGTCGGCATTGGCTGCCAGCTCTGCGCAATAAGGAGTGGCCAGACCGAGCCAAAGGCCGATCTGCGCCTTGCCACTTTTCAGGCGTTGCTTGAATGTGTTGAAGGGCATATCCATGAAACGATCCTCCAGAAATCAGACAAAGCGGCAGGAGATGGAGCCCAGCATGTCGTAGTCGACATGGAAGGTATCGCCTGGGCTGGCAGCCACCGGACGGGTAAACGATCCGCCCAGAATAATTTGCCCCGGTTGCAACGTGACATCGTAAGGTGCGAGCTTGTTGGCAAGCCAGGCGACACCTTTCGCCGGGTGATTGAGCACCGCGGCAGAAACCCCTGATTCCTCGATCACACCATTGCGGTACAAGACAGCGGGCACCTTGCGCAGGTCGACCTCATGAGGGCGCACAGCGCGACCGCCCATGACCACCCCTGCGTTCGCCGCATTGTCGGAAATGGTGTCGAAGACCTTGCGCGTGGCTTTGGTCTCGGGATCGATCTGCTGGATACGCGCGTCAATGATTTCCAGGGCAGGGATCACCCATTCAGTAGCATCCAGCACATCGAAAATAGTGACGTTGGGGCCTTTGAGGGGCTTGCCGAGAATGAATGCCAGCTCCACTTCAACGCGCGGCACGATAAAACGGTTGAAGGGGATATCGGTGCCTTCGTCGAACAGCATGTCGTCAAGCAACGCCCCGTAATCCGGTTCTGTGATGTTTGATGAAACCTGCATGGCCCGAGAGGTCAGGCCAATCTTGTGCCCCACCAACTTTCGTCCGTTCTTTATTTTCTGCGCCACCCAGGCTCGCTGAATGGCATAGGCATCTTCGATGGTGATCTGTGGATGCGCGAGGGAGAACTGCCCGACTTGTTCACGAGAGCGTTCGGCGTTGTCCAGTTGAGCAGCGGCTTGCTGGATGAATTCTTGATCAAGCATGACGTGGATCTCTTAATGAGGGTTGACGATGGCGGCGGGCGTGCGCAGCACCAGGAAGGCGCCGGCGACGATCAAGGTCGCGAGGACGTAGAGGGCAAGGCTGGCGCTGTGCGTGGTGTCACGCATCCAGCCAATCAGATTGGGTGTCAGGAACGAGGCAATGCTTCCCAGGGAACTGATCAAGGCGATGCCCGCCGCCTGGGTACGGTTTGACAGGAAAGCGGGTGGTAACTGCCAGAACATCGGTAGGGCGGCGCTCGCGCCCATACCCGCAATCACCAGGCCGCCGATTACCATGACGGGATCGTCAGGCATCAGGCCGGCTACGGCGATACCGAGGGCAGACATGAGCAATGGCACACACAAGTGCCACCGGCGTTCGCGGTGCCGATCCGATGAACGTCCGCAGGCGATCATGAAACCGCAGCCCGCCAGGTAAGGCAGTGCACTGAGCAGGCCGACCTTACCATCGCTGCCAATCCCGGCGCTGTGAATCAGGGTAGGCATCCAGAACGCTAGCGTGTTGACCGCCAACATGACTGCGCAATAGATGCCCACCAGCAGCCAGACCTGCGGATCTCGCAGAATTCCGCCAAACGAAATGATGGGTTTGCGTTGCTCTTCGCTAGCCAGTTGCTTGCGCAGCTGGTCTTTCTGTTCGTTGCTCAGCCAGCTGACTGACTCGAAGTTGTCAGGCAGCACCTTGAGTACCAGCAAGCCGAGAAGCACGACTGGCGCGCCTTCAATCAGGAACATCCACTGCCACCCATGCAGGCCACCAACATCATGCAAGCCTTGCAGGATACCGCCCGATAGAGGGCCACCGACAACCCCGGCCAGCGGCACGGCAATGGCAAACAACGCGGTGACTTGTGCGCGCCTGCTGGCCGGATACCAGCGGTTCAGGTACACCAAAATGCCTGGGAAAAATCCGGCCTCGGCGACGCCGAGCAAGAAGCGCAACGCGTAGAAACCCTCAGCGTTTTTGATCAACAGCATGCTGGTCGACAGGGTCCCCCAGACGACCATCAACAAAGCGATCCAGCGTCGTGGTCCGATGCGATCCAGAGCGATGTTGCTGGGTAAACCGAACATCGCGTAGGCGATAAAAAACAGGCCCGCACCAAAGCCGTAGACGGTATCGCTGAACTGCAGGTCGGCGCCCATCTGCATCTTGGCGAAACCAATGTTGATCCGATCAAGATGAGCAAACAGGTAACACACCAGCAGCAGTGGCATCAGCCGCCAGGTCACTGTGCGGTGGGTCGACATTGAGGCATCGCTCAATGGCTGTGTAGCGGAAGTGGCTATGCTCATGATTTTGTACTTTTTGTGAGAGTGGCCGTGGGGGGAGGGCTTGCTAATTCGCCTGCTGCTTGAGGAAGGCATGCACGTTGTTGAGCTTGAAGTTCAGCTCGGGGTGCAGCTCGATCATTTCAAACGACAGCGCCAGCAGACGTTCTGCCTGCAGCGGAGCGAAGTGGGCGGTAATGACTTCGAACAGCTTTTCAGCGACCTGTTGGCGCGTCGCCAGGTCGCGGCCATGGCCAACCTTCAGCGTCATGTGGACGAAGGCGTAATCGTGTTTGCCGTCGGCCATACGCCACGTATCCAGTCGAACGCCTCGGCTACGGATACCCCCCAGCGGAAATACACCGCTGCCCCCAAGTGTCGCGTGGATTTTTTCAAAGAGACCCGGCAAGTCGGCCTGTTGCTCGATGTTGTCGGTGTATTCAGCAATAAAATGCGGCATGTGCCCTCCTGGTAGGCAGTTGCGCTCAGCGGTGGGCGCGCCCCTGCCGCTTGAGCGAAATTCAGAGCGGGAAAATGGCGTTGATCTGGCCGGTTCCGGAGCTTCCAAAGGGCTCCGTGAGGACTTCGACCGGCTTGTTGTAGTCAGGACCTCCCAGCAGCCCCAGGAGCATGGCGGTGTCGTGCATCTTGCCTTCGCCGAAGCAGTGCTCGGCGTAATCAGGAAGCATTGCGCAGAATTCTTTGAATCGACCTTCACGCCACAACTTGACCACGTGCATGTCGACCTGTTTGTCGAATTCGCGAGTCCAGTTGTGGATATTGGCTTCCGCCTCGCGATCGTCAGAGAAACGATGCGACAGTGATCCGGAGGCCAGCACCAGGACTTTGCGGTCGCTCTTCTCGATTGCGCGGCGTACGGCGGCACCGAAAGTGAAGCTGTCTTCCAGACGATGCCAGGCACACCAGGCCGCGATGGAAATTACCTTGAGTTTTTCGGCTGCAGGTACATCCATATGCATATAGCGCATGGGCACCAGGGTGCCGTATTCCAGTTCCAGACTCGGGATGTTATGCGACAGCGTACGCACACCGGCTGCGTTGGCTTCCTCGGCGATCAGTTGTCCGAGTTCCGGGCAGCCTGGGTAGTGGTAAACCATGTCCTTGATGAAATGCGGTAGTTCATTGCTTGTGTAAACACCACTGAAGTGCTCACCGTTGTTCACGTGGTAGCCGCTGTTGACGAGCCAATGCACGTCGAACACGACGGCAGTGTCGGCACCCAATTCGCGCGCACGGCGACCTATTTCCTTATGCCCTGCGATGGCTGCGGCACGACAGCCGTGGTGTTTGCCCGGCAGTTCGGACAAGTACATCGACGGCACATGACAGACTTTTGCTGCCAGGACGACTTCGCCCATGATGATTCTCCTGAAATTATTCTTGTCGGTTCAATTCAGCGGCCAGTGAAAACTGCGATGAGCCGATGCGCGACTCATCGAAGCCTTCAGCAGCGGCTATCGGCTGCTCACAATCCCCAGCGAGGGATGTGATGACTGCCCATGGAAATGCAGACGTTCTTGATTTCGGCGAACACTTCAAAGCTGTATTGGCCGCCTTCGCGTCCGGTACCGGAACCTTTCACACCACCGAACGGCTGACGCAAGTCCCGCACGTTCTGACTGTTGATGAATACCATACCGGCTTCGATACCGTAGGCCAGGCGATGGGCCTTGCCGATGTCTTGGGTCCAGATGTAGGACGCCAAGCCGTATTCGGTGTCGTTAGCCAGTTGCAGGGCCTCGGCTTCATCCTTGAACGGAATCAGGCACACCACCGGACCGAAGATTTCTTCCTGGGCAATGCGCATTTTATTGTTCACGTCGGCGAACACAGTCGGTTGGATGAACTGGCCTTTGCTCAAATGGGCCGGCAGGTTGGCCGGACGTTCCAGGCCGCCAGCGAGAAGGGTGGCGCCTTCTTCGATGCCGATCTTGATGTAGCCGGTGACCTTGTCGTAGTGGGCCTGGGTGATCATCGAGCCGACCTGGGTTTTCGGGTCTTGCGGATCACCGACGATCAAGCGTTTGGCACGTGCCGCGAACTCAGCCACGAACTGCGGGTAAACACTTTCCTGGATGAAGATACGGCTACCGGCGGTGCAGCGCTCGCCATTGAGCGAGAAGATGGTGAACAACGCCGCGTCGAGGGCACGCTCCAGATCGGCATCTTCAAAGATCAATACCGGGGACTTGCCGCCCAGTTCCATGGAGTACTTTTTCAGGCCGGCGGTTTGCATGATTTTCTTGCCGGTGGCGGTGCCGCCGGTGAAGGAAATCGCTCGTACGTCCGGGTGCCGAACTAGCGCGTCACCGGCAGTAGCGCCATAGCCCTGGATGACGTTGAGTACACCGTTCGGAATGCCAGCTTCGACGGCCAGGCGACCCAGTTCGTTGGCCGTCAGCGGCGACAGCTCGGACATTTTCAGCACGGCAGTGTTGCCCAGTGCCAGGCACGGCGCAGTCTTCCAGGTCGCCGTCATGAACGGCACGTTCCAGGGTGACACCAGGCCGCAAACGCCCACCGGTTGGTACAAGGTGTAGTTGAGCATCTGGTCGTCGACCGGGTAACTGTGACCGTCCATGCGGGTGCAGACTTCGGCGAAAAAATCGAAGTTGTGCGAAGCGCGAGGGATCAACACGTTCTTGGTCTGATGGATCGGCAAACCAGTGTCCAGGGTTTCCAGCTCGGCCAGATGTGGAACGTTTTGCTCAATCAACTCGCCAAGTCTGCGCATCAGTCGTGCGCGCTCTTTGGCGGGCGTATTGGCCCATTTAGGAAAGGCTTCCTTGGCCGCCGCCACCGCTTGTGCGACTTCTTCAGCACCGCCACTGGCCACTTCACCAATCGCTTCGCCGGTGGCCGGATTGTAGTTGGTGAAGGTGTCTTTGCTTTCGACCTCACGGCCATTGATCCAATGTTTGATCATATTGCTCAAGCCTCTTTTCGTGCGGAGAAAAAATCCGCTTCGCTGACAATTCGATTAACGAGGCGACCAACGCCTTCGACTTCCACGATCACTTCATCGCCTGGAACTACGTCTGCGAGGCCTTCCGGTGTACCGGTGGCGATCATGTCGCCTGGCTGCAGGGTCATGAAACTGGACAGGTATTCGATCAGGTAGGGGATGTCGAAGATCATGTCTTTGGTCGAGCCTTCCTGGCGAAGCTCACCATTGATCCAAGTGCGCAGTTTCAGATTTCCCGGATCGGGGACATCTGCAACATCGACAATCCATGGACCGACCGGGGTCGTGGCGTCACGGTTTTTTACCCGCAAATTCGGGCGGTAGTAGTTTTCCAGGTAATCGCGGATCGCGTAGTCGTTACACAGGGTGTAACCCGCCAGATAGCTCAGCGCATCTTCACGCTTGACGTTGCGCGCAGGCTTGCCGATGACCGCAACCAGCTCGCACTCATAGTGCATGTAGGCAACGTTGTCAGGTCGCCAGGTGACCTGATTGTGGCCGGTGTAGGTACCCGGTGATTTAACGAACACCAAAGGTTCGGTGGGCGGCGAGAAGGCGAGTTCGGCAGCATGATCGGCATAGTTCAGGCCGAGGGCAAACATGCTGCCATTGGCCGGTGGCAGCCACTCGACCTTGTCTTCGCTGAGGGAGCGGCCATCGCTCAGATGCACGATGTTGTCTGCATCAACTGTGACGGAATGTATTTGGCTTTCGAATCGGATACGAGCGTGTTTCATACGGTGCCCTCCTGCTCGGCAACGATGATATTGGTCAGGCATCCCAGACCCTGGATTTCTACGTCTACGCGGTCACCTGGCAGGACATCGACACGACCCAAAGGTGTCCCGGTGATCAACACATCTCCGGCATACAAGGTCATGAACTCGCTGATTTCGGCGATCAGCTGAGGAATCTTGCGTACGAAGTTTGCGGTGGAGTCTTCTTGTCGAAGCTCGCCATTGACTCGTAGTTGCAGGGTCAGGTCATGCGGATTGGCAAGCTGTTCACGTGGTACGAGTTCCGGGCCGATGGCGCAGAAGCCATCGCGACATTTTGCTTTCACGGCAGGGCGGTAATAGCTCTCTTCCGGAAGGCTGAATTCGTTGACGATGGTATAGCCAGCAACGTGATTCAGAGCCTCGTCAACACTCACTCGACTGGCATCCTTGCCGATCACCACCCCCAGAGCCGGACCAGGTTGCAATGAAATTCCTGCACCGGGATGCACCACGGCGCCGCCATGTAGGT
This sequence comes from Pseudomonas sp. Pseusp3, assembly GCF_047304225.1. Taxonomy (NCBI): domain Bacteria; kingdom Pseudomonadati; phylum Pseudomonadota; class Gammaproteobacteria; order Pseudomonadales; family Pseudomonadaceae; genus Pseudomonas; species Pseudomonas sp. Pseusp3. The sequence goes on from NZ_JBGLYV010000002.1 coordinate 61,591, forward strand.
TGCGCGTATTGGGCGTCTTGATGAACAGAACCGGTTTGACAGGCACCTTTTGATACGGCGGCTGCTCGAATTCAGAAAGGCGTTTCAGCAGCAATCCCTGGTAGTTCAGCGCTACACCGAGCAGGGTGCCGGTCGCAATGTCATGCAAGGCATGGCTCATGCTTCTCTCCTGGCAGTGGCGGGACTGGAGGTGTCCGGCCTGATTATTGTTAACATATTATCGTTATAGTTAATATGTTAATGATCGTCAAGCACCTTCTCGTTTGTGGCGATTTACTCGCAACGGGTGCACCATGGTGCGGGGGTGTCGGGACTAAAAATAATGAGTAGTGCGTGATGAACAATCGGTATCCAATTCCTAACATCAACATCGGCCAGGTCTACGATCAGCGCTACAGCGATAGCGAGGTGCATTACGACAAGCTCGGCAACCTGGCGGGTTTCTTTGGGCGCAACATGCCAGTGCACCGCCACGATCGATTTTTCCAGGTGCATTACGTCAAGAGCGGAACGGTGAGGGTCTATCTTGATGACCAGCAGTACGTCGAGTCGGGCCCCATGTTTTTTCTCACCCCACCGACGATTCCCCATTCTTTCGTGACGGAGGCGGACAGCGACGGCCACGTGCTTACCGTTCGCCAGCAGTTGATCTGGCAATTGATCGAAAGCGATCCCGGGCTGGCACCGGGTCCGCAACCACCCCCTGCTTGTGTGGCGCTTGATCACCTGAAGCCTGAGCTGCAAAGCGAAGCACGGCGCCTGGCATTTCTTTTCGAAGAGCTGCGAGGGGAGATGAACAGTGGGGCCGCCGGTCACAGTGACGCGGTGCTAAGCCTGACTCGACTGGTCATGGTCGGCGTATTACGGTTGTGCGCAAACCCACTCGAAGCGACGCCCACGCGACGTGAAGACTTACAGATCTTTCATCGATTTAATGCACTGATTGAAGAGCATTATCTGGAGCACTGGGCGCTTGGCCGCTATGCGCAGGCCATTGGTGTTAACGAAGCGCGGCTTAACGACGTGTGTAGACGTATTGCCGATTTGCCGTCCAAACGCCTGGTGTTCGAAAGAGTCATGCAGGAAGCCAAACGTTTGCTGTTGTTCACGGGCAGCTCGGCAAATGAAATCTGCTACCTGCTGGGTTTCAGGGATCCGGCGTATTTCAGTCGTTTTTTTCAACGCAATGCACAAATGACGCCAGGAGAGTATCGCCAGCGACATTCGGGGTTTCGCTGACGACCTGTATTTTGGGTGACTGAATCGTGTTTGTTTCAGGGTAAAGGGGCGCGGCCGATTTCCAGCCGGTTGCGCTACTGAAGCACCAACCGTAAGCTGTTGGCTTGTTCACATAGTCCACTCAATATGCCCAATCCCCGACCTTCCCTGACACTCACTTTGCTCCAGGCACGCGAAGCGGTAATGACGTTTTTCCGTCCTGGCCTGAACGATCATGACTTGACCGAGCAGCAGTGGCGAGTCATTCGAATCCTGCGCCAACAGGGCGAACTGGAAAGTCACCAGTTGGCGCATCAGGCTTGTATTCTAAAACCCAGCATGAGCGGTGTGCTCAAGCGCCTGGAGCGCGACGGCCTGGTCATTCGCAGGAAATCGGCTGAAGATCAGCGCCGCATTTTCCTCAACCTGACCGAGCAAGGGCATGATTGCTTTTTGTCGATGAGCGAGGGGATGGAGCGCAATTACCTCGAGATCCAGCGGCAGTTTGGCGAGAAGAAATTGCAGAAGTTGCTCGAATTACTCGAGGATCTTAAAAAGATCAAGCCCTGAAAAGGGCTACCTGCTTTTTCAAATCGGCGACATCCGCTCATCCGCAGTCATGGATTGCTCATCACAGACCGGGATCGTCAGAGCGTGCGAGCGGGTTTTCACTGAGGGGAGTGATCTCCATCCACCCGGCTTCCAACGAATGCAACAGATGGCCAATCTGATCAAGCTCACCTTCTTTGCTATCGAGCGAAGCGAGGCATTTGGAGCTTGATTCCGCCAGGCGGGTGATAGCGACATCAACCAGGCGCATTCCTTCCTCACTCAATTGAATCAATTGACCTCGGCGATCACGTGGATCGGGAATCCGGTTGGCGACGCCGCGTTCCACCAATTTGTCCGCTCGATAGGTGGCAGCGCCTGACGTCACCTTCAGCAGGCGAAAAACATCGGTAGGGCGCATGCAATAAGGCGGGCCGCTTCGCCGTAAAGCGAACAGCAGCATAAGATCCTTCATTCCCAGTTCAAGGTCGTCCGCGATGACCTCGATGTGGTGATCGATCAGCATGGCCAGGCTTCGGATCCGAAGCGTAATTGCCAGTCCATGGTGATCCAGATCCGGGCGTTCGTTACGCCACGCTTGCGCCACGGCCTCAGGGCTGGCGGCAGGAAACAATAAATCGTTCATGCAAAATCCATCAGGTGGCGTTGAGGTCATCATACCCCAGCGCAAACCAAGTGTGCCCTGCAGCTATGGCGCTGCCAGGGATGTCATTGAGGCGATGAACCCCAGTGCATTGAGGCTCGCGGAGCGCTCATCGCAACGCGTTAACATGCTAACGAATTTTCTTGACGAGCTCTAAAAGCGAGCATAGCCTAAAACTATCTTAAAGACTGAGATACTTTGTTATTAAGATAGTTTTGGCCGCCTAGCTGCGGCTCTTCTAAAAAACAAGAACGGGGCTCGCTATGCTGACCGCTGAACAGAACCGCCTGCTGACGGACGTTTCCCCTGGCACACCTCTGCACAGGTATTGGAAAAGGCAATGGATTCCTGCATTGCGCAGTGAGGCGCTTGAGCCGGGAGGAACGCCACAACGTGTCGAATTGCTATGCGAAAAATATGTCGCCTTTCGCGCGGATGATGGTCATGTCGGATTCCTCCATGAGGCATGCCCCCATCGCGGCGTTTCGCTCGCGCTCGGTCGAAATGAAGGTAACCGCCTGACTTGCATCTTCCATGGCTGGAGTTTTGACACGCAGGGCAACTGCACCAAAATGCCAACCGAGAAGGACCAGGCTTTTTGCAAAAAGGTAAAGGGCCAGGGGTTCAGGGTGCGAGAGGGTGGCGGTATTGTCTGGGTGTACTTGGGTGAGGGCGAAGCGCCGGCCTTCACTGATTATGCATTCACCTATTTTGATCGTAAGCACGCCAGACCGCGGGCTTCCTATAACGAAGCGAACTGGTTGCAAAACGTCGAAACGTTGATGGACTCGGCCCATATCGGACTGCTGCACCATGACACCACGGCGAACCCGGAGCTTCCCCAGGCCGGGCTTCAGCTCGTCACTGGCAACGACACCCCCAAGTACACACTGGAAAGCAAGCCGTATGGCTTACGGTCGTATTCGTTGCGCACCACTGGTCAGGAGCAGGACTACCTTCGGGTGACCGAGTTTGTAGCACCGGCGACCGCGTTCATTGGTACCACCGAACAAGAAGCAGGATTTCTGATCATCGTAGTGCCGGTCAACAACACGCGCAGTCTTCAGTGGTACGTCTATTGGGATTCGCGCCAACCCATCGATGAAAACCTCCCGGATTTCGCGCTGCTGGGTACCGATGAATCCGACGACAACTTCGCAGCGTCCCGCCAAGGTCTTCCCAACTATGGGCAAGATCGCGAAGCAATGCGTGCCGGTCGGAGCTGGACAGGCGTTCCGGGCGTTATTTTTGAGGATTACGCCGTTGCAGAGAGCATCCCCATCGTCGATCGGACGCGGGAGTTTCTGGGTAGCGGGGATCTCGCAATTGTCCGTTTACGGCGTGAATTGATGGAGCGGATCCGTCAATCGGAAGCCAGTGAAGACAGCGTCCAGGCGCAAGCGAGCGACTACCGTTCATTGAGGGCGTTGGCTGACATGATTCCTGTTGGGACCGTCATTCAGGACTACACGGAGCAGAAGCGTCAAGAACGCAGAATGACTTATCTCTGAGCCCGTTCGGCCGTCAGCTCGATGAGCTGGCGGCCGAACGCTCCAATAACAATCATGGTTCAGGTTAGGTTGCGAAATGCCAAACACATTCCAGGTGTACATCAAATCAGTTACCCATGAGGCAGATGGGGTACTGGCGTATGAGCTAAAAGGGCTGGAGGGCGTAACGCTTCCTGCCTTTACTCCAGGGGCCCACATTGACGTCATTGCAGAGGGTATTCCTCTGCGCAGTTACTCCTTGTTAAACGATCCGTCTGAGAGAAATCGTTACGTCATAGCGGTAGCCAAAGATCCTAAAAGTCGTGGCGGATCGATCATGATTCATAATCGCTTGCGTCCCGGAGACAGGTTGCAGGTCAGTGAGCCTAGAAATCTGTTCCCCGTCTCTGAAGGCGAGCATCGTTCTGTCCTGATTGCGGGTGGGATAGGGGTTACGCCGCTTTGGTGTATGGCACAGCATTTAAATAGCAAAAAAATGGACTGGGAGCTGCATTACTTCGCTCGCAGTGTTAACCACGCCGCGTTGATTGACGCGATGCAAGGTCATATTACCCAGGACAAGGTCCAGTTGCTGTTGGGGTACGACGTCGAGGCTACTGTCGCTCATATCCAAGAGGTTTTCCGTGGTGATGATGGAACCCGGCATTACTATTGTTGCGGGCCTGCGGGGATGATTCAGGCCTATTCCCAGCAAGCAAAGGCGCTTTCCATCTCTGATAGCAGAGTTCACTTCGAGAGCTTTATACCGCTGCAGGAAGCCGCGACGTCGGGTGGATATGAGATCGTACTGGCGAAGACCGGGAAGACCCTCAAGATGGAGCAGGGCAAAAGCATACTCGATGCGCTGATTGAAAACGGTGTAGAAGTGATGCACTCCTGTCGCGAAGGCATCTGTGGTGCTTGTGAAGTGCGGGTGTTGGAGGGCACGCCAGACCACCGCGATTCAATTCTCAGCGACGCGGAAAAGCAGGCGGGCAAGACGTTGTTTGTCTGCTGCTCAGGAAGCAAGACACCTCGTATGGTGTTAGACCTATAACCCGCCTTCAAGCGGGTTAATCAAGCATCGGTAGGTTCGTTGACAATACGGTACGTATAGTTTTATATATGGGTACTTTCAACGAGAATAAAAAATGCCCAACGACTCTCTCCGTGTGATGTGGTTTGTCCCTCCCGCCATTGCGGTAGCAGCCTCGTGGCAAATGCCGGCGGATTTGCGCCTCGAGTCTTCAATGACTCAATCGTCTGATGAGCAGTACTCGTCACTTTGTGCAGGAGGGGTCGACGCGGTCGTAACGTCGATCGACAACGTTCTGCACTGGAACCGCCGGCAAGGTCCACAAGACTTCGTGGTGATTGCTCAAATTGAAACCACCACGCCGTTACAGCTGGTCGGCTCCTCGGCCATGTCAGCTCCTGCGGATTTGCGCGGTGCCAACATTCTGGTGGATGCCCCCGAGAACGGTTTTGTCATTGCACTTCGAGCGCTTCTCAAGGAAGTAGGACTCGGTGCTGACGACTATCGCCTGACACCCGTTGGCGGGGTGCGAGAGCGGTTCTCGGCTCTTGTTGCGGGGGAGGGTGATGCGACTTTGCTGGGGCCGCCTTTCGACACCATGGCGGTGCAGCGGGGACTCAATAAAATTGCAACGATTCAGGATGTATTTGCCAATTTTCCGGGTCAAGGATTGGTCGTAAGGAAATCGGTGACCCATACGAACGAAGTGCTGAAAGCGTGGGTACGCATCCTCAACGCATCGCTAACGACTCTGCCTGGCGACACAGCCAGGCTGACCGAGGCTTTGGGGTTGCTTGGCATGCCTGCCGAAGCAGTAACAGCATTGGTTAATGCATTCCCTGTAACTCTGACGCCTTCTCGCGAGGGTATCGAACTGCTTATTGGTCAAAGAGCTCTGCTTGGGTTACCCGGTGCGGATTTTACCTATGAGCAAATTGTCGACTGCTCATTCCTACAATAATTCGGAGATGCACATGAAGAAGTTCTCGCTCGGTACATTTTCTTTAAAAACCAATCCGCATCACCGCTTTGCTGGTCTGGTTGTCGACGCAAAGGTTGTTCCAGTCAGCAGCGTGGCAGAGGCGTTCGATGTTGATATTCTCCGAGAAAAAAATGTGCTATCGCTACTTGAAAACTGGGATGCTAGCTACACCGCTCTCGAATCGATTGTGAGTAAAGCCACTACTTCCTCTTGGTATAATGAAGATCAACTCACGTTTCATCCTGCGATTGACCTGCCGCGGCAAGTGTTCTGCACCGGTGCAAACTATCGAAAGCATGTAGTGGATTTGACCGTTGATTCCAATGTCGGTCCAGAAGGACTGAGCAAGGAAGAATTAAGAAAGTGGGCCGAAGACATGATGGATCAGAGGGTGACTAATGGAGAACCCTATGTATTCACCAAACCCGTCTCTGCAATTTCGGGTGCCTATGAAGACTTGGTTCTTCCACCCACAACCAGCAAACCAGATTGGGAGTTGGAACTGGCCGTAGTAATAGGCAAGGAGGGGTACAATATCCGGGCGGAAGACGCCATGGATTATGTCGCCGGTTATACGATCGTCAATGACATCTCTGCTCGTGATCTGATTCCACGCACTGACTACAAGATGCTCGGTACCGACTGGCTGAGATCGAAAGGGCAGCCAGGCTTTCTTCCGCTTGGTCCGTATCTGGTTCCCAAGCAGTTCGTTGAAAATCCACACAACCTATCGATGCAACTGACAGTGTCCGGCAAAACAATGCAGGATGAGACCACTGCAGATATGCTTTTTGGAATTGAACAACAAATTGCATACATCTCGAAGTACGCAAAGTTATTGCCAGGTGATGTGATTTGTACTGGATCACCTGCAGGCAATGGAACTCATTACAATCGTTTCTTGCTCGACGGCGATATTATGGTTGGCACAATTGCCGGACTGGGTGAGCAGCGACAGAAGTGCATCAGTTATCCAGGTTGAGGCAACGTATTATGCAAACGATCGATGACAATCCAGATCGGGCCTTTTTGGAACGTGTTATTTCAGAGGCCCAATTCGACACCCCGTTTGAATTGACTGCTGGACTAAGTGCGCTTGGCGCCCGGTTGGTTCATGGCCGCCCTGGAGTTGTCGAGCTCAGTTTCGAAGCGCCAGTTTCAGCCATTCAGGGAAATGGTGTTATAGCCGGTGGCACCTTGATGACCATGCTCGACTATGCCATGGCTTTTGCAGTGCTCAGCATGCTGCCGTGTGGGCAAACCTGTGCCACTACCAGTATCACTGTGAATATGCAGGCGGCTGCGAAACCGTCGTTGTTGAAAGCAAAAGCAACAGTTGAACGCGTGGGTCGTCAAATTGCGTTCGCCAGGGCTGAACTTCATGACCCTCAGCGGGAAGTGCTGATCGCCAGTTCGTCAGCAACATTTGTGGTTATGCCGGTGAGTCGCCTAAAGGCGGTATGAGTCAAAAAATTTAATTAATAACGAAACTAAACGAACCGTATTTTGAGGCTGTATGATGAATAACATTACCGAAGTGGCCTATAAGCCAGTACGGAGAATTGTCACTGGTCATAACGAAGCTGGTGAGTCGGTTTTCACCAGTGACGCCAATACACCAAATGTTCTGGCACAAGCTGGTAAGCCGGTTGCACAGGTCGTCTGGGCAACGGGTGTTGGGCGTGCGGACGGTTTGGATCCAGCGCCAGCCGGACACAAATTTGGTTTTCATTCTGATGATGGTTCGCTTCTTCGAATAGTCGACTTCCCGCCAGACGAAGTTTATGACCAGGAAAAGTTGGTCGAATTTCTTGATAGTGAAGGTGTTCGCGACAAGAAAAAGCCTCGACATTTCTGGTTCCACAAAACGCAATCCCTTGATTACGCCGTGGTACTCGAGGGCGAGATTGTCGCGATGATGGATCACGGTGAAACCGTTATGCGGCCAGGAGACGTACTGGTACAGCGCGCAACCAACCACAGTTGGTCGAATCGTTCCGGGCGTAACTGTCGAATGCTGTTTGTCCTGTTAGCGCTGAAAGAAGGAGAAGAGCTGTGAGAAAAATTATAATAACCGCCGCTATCACGGGCGGGGCACATACGCCGTCGATGTCTCCTCATCTGCCGGTTACTCCTCAGGAGATTGGCGATCAGGCGATCGAAGCGGTAAAGGCGGGAGCGGCGATCGTTCATCTTCACGCCCGAAACCCTGAGGATGGGCGTCCCACTGGCGATCCTGAAATCTTTCGTCAATTTGTCTCGAGAATTAAGGCCGAAACGGATGCCATCGTGAACATTTCTACGGGCGGTGGTGGCCCGGGAATGGCAATTAGCGAGCGTGCGGCGGCGGGTGTAGCACTACAACCGGAGATGTGTTCCCTGAACATGGGGTCTATAAACCTCAACCTTTCCGAAATGGCCAGCAAGGATCGAGAGTGGCGTTACAGCTGGGAAGTGGAGCATCTTAATGCCACAAAGGATCTGGTCTTCCGCAATACTTTTTCCGATATCGAATGGATCCTGCGAACCATTGGTGATACCGGTACTCGCTTTGAGTTCGAGTGTTACGACGTCAGCCACTTGTACACGCTAAAGTATTTCCTGGATAAAGGCTTGGTTAAACCGCCATTGTTCATCCAGACAATTTTTGGATTGCGTGGTGCCATGGGGGCTCATATCGAAGATGTGATGCATCAGAAGCGAACCGCAGATCGTCTCTTTGGTGATCAGTATCACTGGTCGGTATTGGGCGCAGGCAAAGACCAGATGTCGCTAGCGACTCTCGCGGCCATTATGGGCGGCAACGTCAGAGTGGGTCTTGAAGATAGCTTGTACATCGGGCGCGGTGAGTTGGCGGTATCTAATGCCGCACAAGTGCGGAAAATCCGAAGTATCGTGGAACAGTTGGGGTTTGAAATCGCTACGCCTCAAGAAGCAAGGGAAATACTCGCGCTGAAAGGAAAGACAAATACTGCTTTCTAATTCGGTGTTCAGAAGGGCCATCCAGTGACGGCTCACCCTGTATTGTGAAATACACAAGCCGGCCATCAGGCCGGCTTTTTGGTATGGAAATCATGGCGATTTTCAGGATCTAGAGCCCAGCAATTCGCATATGTAATTGATATGTGATTCAGCAAAGGACTCGTCCAGAGTGGCATGACCTATCATCAGGCGCATATAAACCGGCCCATAGATCAAATCCATGAGTACTTCGACATCTGAACCTTTTGGAATGTCGCCGCTGTTTTTCCACTCTTCAAGCATCTCTCTGACGACTGCTCTTCGGCCGTAATGAAATCGCTCACGGAAGACGCGAAGGATGGCTGGATCAGATTGACCTTCAGCAACAATTTGAGCGACGAGCCGGCCGGGCCATCCTGAGTACTGCGTCACGAAAGAACGGAAATGGTGCGTTACGGCATCGCGTGGGCGCATGCCTCGAGGAAGCGTTGTTTTAACCAAGTGTTGCTCAATAAACGCATCAATCACCACGGAAGCCTTGGATTCCCACCATCGATAAATGGTCGCCTTACTCACTCCTGCCTCTCGAGCTATCGCTTCGATAGAGATCGCTTGAATCGATTTGTCCTGGAGGAGGCTGATAGCCGCATCTAGGATCTGTCGGCGCGTTGCTTCACTACGAGGGCGTCCAGCAGGCAATGAGGTTTTCTTAACCTGCATTGGTGGGTTCCTTGGCGCTGCGGCCTTGAGATGGTCTGACTGATTCATTGTAGGAACCTATAATCGAAACGAGACGAGTAGTATATTTGTCGTCTGCCTGACTTATCAATTCGACTGTTTCAGTCCCTCCTGATGCCTATTGATCTGTCTGAGCCACGGGCTTGATGTATCAGCGGGACCTTCGAAATTGTACCAATTTTTGTTCTTTACAAAACGGTGCGTGTCGTTTAGCTTTGGGTCCTGGAAAGCTGATTCAGGCTCATTCAAGTCAATAAAAAGAGGGGAATCACATGAAGCTAGGTCGAATTTCTGTTAACGGGCCCGACGGCGCGGAAGCGCGTCTGGTGCTGGTATTTCCAGAGGAGCATCGGGTCATCGACCTGAAGCGCGCGCTCCATGAGCAGTTGGTCAAGGGCGGTTCTTCCCGGGAAAGCGCTCTGCAATATGCAAATGCTGTTTTCCCCGGCAGCATGTCGGCGGCAATTGCACTGGGCACGCCGTTTATCGAGGCGGCAGAAAAAATCAATGCAAAACGGCCAGATGCACATTCGATCTCATTCGATAGCGTGCAGTGGTTGCCAGCCTCGGATCCTTCTGTGGTGCGAGATGGACTGACATTCGTGGGCCACATCAAAGGCTTCCATGAAAAAATTGGCCAGCCGCCCACTCCAAATCTCTTGAAGGTGCCTGGCTATTTCAAAGGTACCCCGCATACAGTGATTGGGCATGAAGCGGAAGTTCCGTGGCCAGGATACATCCAGCACATGGACTACGAGTTGGAGCTTGGTTACGTCATCGGCAAGCGTGGAGAAAGCCTGCGCCCTGAAAACGCCCTTGATCACTTGTTTGGTATCACCATCTTCAATGACTTTAGTGCCCGCGATTGTCAGGCGGTCGAAATGCCGATTGGGATGGGCCCCACCAAGTGCAAAGACTTCGCCTACGGTATCGGGCCTTGGATTACCACCGTCGATGAATTCAAAGATCTGGACCGGATCGGCATGGAAGTCCGCGTCAATGGCGAGACTTGGGGTAAGGGTGACAGCTCCAACAAACTTTGGACGATTGGTGAGCTGATTGCCTGGGCCAGCCTTGGTGAAGCCATCGTGCCTGGCGATGTAATCGGCTCGGGTACGATGGGCGGTGGTTCAGCTCTGGAGCTCGATCGCAGGCTCCAGCCCGGTGATGTCGTCGAAATCATCGTTGATGGCGTTGGAACTTTGCGCAACAAGATGGGGCAACCTATCTCCGGTCTATGGTGGCCTGAAGAGCGCAAGCCATTCATGTGACGTGTATTTGAAACTCACGCGCGCATCAGAGATCTCAGGCCCTGCAATGGTTCGGGCCTGACATAACAAAAACGCATTCTTTGACAGGTGTTGAAATGAACATCCTTGGCCCGGACACTTTGTATTTTGGTGTTGACGATGTCGCGCTCTGCGAGCGCTTCCTGGAGGATTACGGCCTTGAGCCGGTAGGGGGCGGACGCTTTGAGGCATTGGATGGAACTGGTGTAGTTATCAAACATCGTGACGATCCCTCGCTACCTGCCTGGAATTTGCCGACCGCGAACATGTTGCGCAAGACAATGTATGGCGTAAAAGACGTCGCGACTCTCGCGAGCATCCGGAAGGAATTTGAGGGCGAGCGAGAAGTCAAGGTTCTGGCTGATGGTTCACTGGAGTTAGTGGACGATCTCGGATTCGCCCTGGGCTTTCAAGTTTCGATGAGAAAGCCGCACAAACTGCCTGCCGAGCGCGTAAACGCGCCTGGAGATATTCACCGTCCTGCAAACAAAACCGGTGTGGATGAAAGTTCCGAGCTCGCTCCGAAGCCACGAACGCTCTCCCACGTTGTCTATTTCGTTCCAGATATCGAAAAGGCCGAGCGCTTCTATGCGGATCGTCTGGGCTTCAAACTCACCGACAAATTTGTCGGGATGGGGCCATTTCTGCGTCCTGCGGGTACTTTCGACCACCACACCCTTTTCTTCATTCAAACCCCGCCGCATTTGCAGGGATGCGAACACTTTACCTTCCATATGGGGGGGCCGCAGGAAGTACTGCAAGCCGGCTATGCGTTTGCAGCTAAAGGTTATGAGTCATATTGGGGGCCAGGGCGACATAAGTTTGGGTCTAACTGGTTCTGGTACTTCAACACCCCATTGGGCTGCCACATCGAGTACGACGCCGATATGGATCAGCACGACGATGACTGGTCGCCGCGCGTAGCCCCTGCAATCATGGATAACTCCCAAGTGTTCCTGTTCCAATGGCGTGAAAAATGGGCTCCTGGCGGCAAGCCTGATTAATAAGGAGGGAAGTTAAAGATGGCAAAATCTGATCGCCGCAGGCTTTGCCATCTCGAGCAAATTGCGCCAGGCCAATCTTTGGGGTTCAGGAAGGGAAGCATAGGCCCCGACGACATTTTTTTAGTCAATGACTGCGGGAATATTTTTGGCTATAAAAACTCTTGTCCCCATTGGCCGGGCTCAACTATGCCAGTGCGCAAGAATCGATATCTCGACGGCGAGTCCAGGCATATCGTTTGTAGTGGTCATGGTGCGTTGTTTGAAATTAGTTCGGGTTTGTGCATAAAAGGTCCCTGTCTTGGCTTGCGTTTGATTCCTGTAAGTTTGGAAATTACTGAGGTGGGAGAAATATTTTTCCTGGAAGAGTAGCAGCCAAAGGATTTTTGGCAGACTCTTGTATTGCTTGATTGCGTCAATTTCCATTGCTAAGAACAAAAACAAGAAAGGAACGTGTGATGAAGACTCCCGCTGATTTTCGCCAGGTGATTTGTTTTGGTGTATTGCTGTTTGCCGCCAAATCGATGGCGCTTGAAGGAGGTGCTTCAAGTTATCCATTGGGTATTGTAACTGTCATGAGTGGGGCAGTAGGTGCTCCAGGCGAAACCCATGCCTATACATACAATAAAACTGTTGCCATAGATTCAATTCGCGATGGACAAGGAAGTAAGGTATTTCAAAAGGCTAAAGGAAGAGTTCACTCTCATGCTTTGAGAGTAGTACACACGCTTGATGGGCCAACACTACTTGGCGGGAACGTATCATTGCAGCTCGCAGTTCCTTACGTTGCCGGTCACCTGGATATTCCTGCATTGGGAGCATTTGGTAGAGACTCCTCGAATGGAATGGGCGACCCATTATTCGGTGCCTTGGTCAGTTGGCAGTCTCCAACCTATCTTCATAACATTGAGTTAGATTTTGTAGCGCCTTGGGGTAAATATGATGAACATGCCTTGATTAATCCAGGAAGCAATAGTAAGGCAATTTATGCTGCTTACGCCTTTACGTGGTTTCCAATGCCGAAAGTTGAGGTTAGCTCGAAGATCAGTGTTAACTATAGTTACGAAAATCCAAAGACTGACTATAAATCTGGAGTGCAGGTCGTTGCAGACTATGGATTTAACTATCGGCTGACCCAGAACTGGCTGGCAGGTATTGGTGGGTATTTATCGACCCAGGTGAATGATGACCAGTCCCAGGGGAATGATGTAGGTAATCGAACCAAATCCATAAAGGTCGGCCCGCAAGTGGGCTACGCAAGTCGGGATTTTGGAATAGTACTCGGCTATCAAAAAGATGTTTATGCTCGAAATACTTCGGAGGGCGACACGGTGATGCTCAATGGAATGCTTAAATTTTAATTAGGTGCTGCAACTTTACGCTTGGCTTCTAGTGCAAGCGTTTTTTTAATAAAATCATTGTGGCGATTTAGCTTTACGGCCCTTGACGCCACCTACCATTCAGCGCGTATCGATTCCCAGAGTATAGAGAAGCGATACGTGACGCTATTTTGTCCCCTTCAGGTTGACCTCTAAACCTTAACTTTTCTTGCAGTCATCTTGCAGAACATGACAAATGGGAACGCACTAAACGGTACGTTCTGTTTTATTTGTGCTTGTCGCCGCTTAGCAGATGAATGGTGAGATTGCGCCTGCGCGTCGCCTGTTAACACGGCAGGAAAGGGGGCGGCGACTTCCCAATCTCAAAAGATCACAACTATCTCTCCTTTAGCGCTTTCTGCTGGTGGGTCCGCGGATTTTGAGGCTGCCGGGGTACGCTATGCCAGCCAAAATCCCCCCAACAGGGAACCGTAGGCAAAACACCTCACCCTGGGCTTGACAGGCCTGGTTGATAGCTGTAAGTATACGAAACGTCCCGTATCGTTAAATCTTATGGGAATGGTCATATCGCTGGTGCTCGGTGAGACCCGGGTAGGTATATGAGTTTTTGGAAGGAGCGGTTAAGCAGCGTCAAATTTAAATTTAGCGAAGCCTAATACAAAAACAAAAGAGGTTCGTATATGCGTGTAATCAAGTCTACTGCGTACTCATATCCGTCGCCTTCAGGGCGGCCAAAGTTCTTATCATGCGTTCTCGCAGGTGGTGCGCTGAGTGTGATATCGATGAGTGCCAGTGCATTTCAAATTTATACGGGTGACAACGATCTTCGTGTCCGCTGGGATAACACCCTCAAGTACAGTTCTGCATGGCGTCTGAAGGACCCAAGCAGCAAGCTTTCGAAAAGCCAAGTCAGCCTGAACCAGGATGACGGTGACCGTGCTTTTGATAAGGGCCTCATCTCTAACCGTTTCGACCTGCTCTCGGAAATGGATATCGGTTACCGCAATTTTGGTGGTCGTCTAAGCGGGGCAGCCTGGTTCGACACCGAATACCAGAAGGACAACGATAACAACAACCCCGCACGTGCTAACCAGGTATCAGTTGCCTATGACGAATTCACTGATGACACTCGACATCTGCACGGCGGTGATGGTGAGTTATTAGATGCATTCGTCTATTGGAATGGTGAAGTTGCGGATCGAGCTTTGTCCGTTCGTTTGGGTCGGCATGGCCTAATTTGGGGAGAAAGTCTGTTTTTCGGGTCCAACGGGATTGCGGGCGGAATGGCTCCGGTGGACGTGGTAAAGGCTATTTCAGTACCCAACACCCAGTTCAAGGAAATCACCAGGCCAGTCAGTCAGTTGTCTACTTCCTACCAACTTACTGATGCGCTTTCGTTGGGTGCGTTCTATCAGTTTGAGTGGGAAGAAACACGACTACCTGCGGCGGGTAGCTATTTTTCCACGCTCGACATGATGGGAGAGGGGGCTGAGCGCCTTATTGTTGGTGAGCCATTCCCGGATTTTCTCGGTGGTAATCCAAGTAGCCCTGCGGCCTTTTTTCATGGTAAGGACAAAAAAGCCCGGAATTCTGGACAGGGTGGTCTGCAGTTGCGCTATGCAGCAGAAACTGTCGATTACGGGCTTTATGCTATCCAATACCACGATAAAACGCCTCAGTTGTACCTGCGTCCTGGCGTAGGCGCCCCTAATTTTGCAACCGGGCAAGTAGGTGAGTTCTTCTGGGTGTATCCGGAGGATATACGCGCACTGGGTGCAAGTTTTACCACATCAGTGGGTGAGTATAACTTTGCCGGGGAAGCGTCTATGCGCTGGAATATGCCCCTGGTATCGAATGGTCAGGTCGTACTGCCTGATGTAGAAGCTGACAACGACAAGCATCCACTGTACGCGGTCGGGCGGACTGCCCATGTGAATTTGAACGTGCTCGCTTCTCTCGAGCCAACTTTCATATCCAATGAGGCTAGCTTGATCGGTGAAATTGCCTGGAATCGTTTGTTGAAGGTTACTGAAAACCGATCGGCACTGGATCCGAATGCTACAGACGACGGGGTAGGGCTCAAGTTGGTGTATACACCAACTTATCGTCAGGTCTTCCCAGGCATCGACCTTGGTGTTCCGCTGGGCGTCAGCTATTTCCCTATGGGTAAGTCGGCTGTAGTTGGCGCTTTCGGTCCTGATAAAGGTGGTGATTTCAATATCGGTGTAACCGCCACCTATCTTGATCGTGTCACTTGCGGTTTGACGTACACACATTATTACGGTCCATCTGACACTACGCTCAATGAGGCCAGCCAGTTTAACTATAAGCAATCATTTAAAGATCGGGATTACCTGGCCTTCTCGATCAAGAGCACTTTCTAAGAGGACTTGAGCATGATTTCTCGAATTAAATTCAGTGCCGCTTATTTTGTCATAATGAGTGCTGTTGCTTTCAGTGCGTCCGCGATGGCTACCGGAGTAGATGATTTAGGTAAAAGCCTGACTCCCTTTGGCGCTGAGCGGGCTGGTAACGCGGATAAAAGTATCCCGGCATGGGAGGGTGGATATACCACCGTTGATCCGTCGTATCAGAAGGGTGGTAAACGTGGCGATCCTTTCGCCGCGGATAAACCACTGTTCAGCATTACTTCGAAGAACATGGCTCAGTACGCAGATAAGTTGAGCGATGGTGTTAAAGAAATGTTCAAGCGGTATCCAGACACCTATCGAATGGATATCTACCCAACACGTCGAACAGCAGCGGCTCCGCAGTGGGTATATGACAATACAGCCAAGAATGCGGTTAATGCCAAGCTGGTAGAGGGGAGCGCGGGTCCAATGCCCGAAGGGGCTTATGGCGGCATCCCGTTTCCGATTCCGAAAAATGGTGACGAGGCGATGTGGAACCATCTGCTGAGTTGGAGCGGTACTTCCATTACGCGGGACGCTCGCTTTTATTTGATGACTGCCGATGGTCAACAAGTAATGACTACCGATGGTCGGGCTATCCAAGAGATGCCGTATTACTTTCAGGATGGCTCGGCGCAGACTTTCGATGGCGATTACTGGATGATTCGCCTGCTTAATATTGGCCCACCGATTCGTGCTGGTGAGCAGGCGATGGATCGGGCCAATCTCAATGCCGATAAGTCACAGACGCATATCTACCTTGCCGGTCAACGGCGAGTGCGCAAGGTACCTAACTCCTGTTGCGACACGCCAGCGCCTTCAACAGCAGGCGTGATGGCCTATGATGAACTGTCCGTTTATAAAGGGCGGCTCAACCGGTTCAATTGGAAGTTGGTAGGGAAAAAGGAACTATATATTCCCTATAACACCAATAAGTTCTTTACCGCAGGCAAACCGGAAGACGTACTTGGTAAGCGGCATCTTAATCCGGACGTCTTGCGCTGGGAACTGCATCGTGTGTGGGTTGTCGAGGCAAATCTGAAGCCTGGCGAGCGCCATCAAATGGTTAAAAGCCGTTACTACCTGGATGAAGATACCTGGCAAGCGCTGTTGGGCGATCGTTGGGATGCAAGTGGTCAATTGGCCAAAACACTGTGGGCGCTACCGGCAGTCATGCCAGATATCCCTGCCCAGGCTTCTGTGTCGTCGGGGTTCTATGACTTTATGTCCGGTACTTGGTTTGTACTTGACCTGCTCACTGGACAGCCCTCGCAATGGGGGATTGTCGATCGTTTCAAGAAGTCTGACTTCTCGCCAACAGTCATGGCGGGGCAGGGTGTGCGTTAACGCTAATACTCTCTGAAAGGCACCGACAATCTCGGTTGTCGGTGCTTTTGCAACACGCGATTCAAGAGATAATAAAAATGATAATAAACAATCGTTTAAGTGCCTTGGCATTAGCTTTCGCTTTGTCTGCTTTAGCTTCGCTGGCTTGTGCTGAAGGCGGGGCTGTTGGCTCTGCCTTGAGTTCACCGGCAATGCAAATAGCCACACCCGCTCATGCTGTTCTGATCGATTTGGCACGTGCCGGTGATCGACTGATTGCCGTCGGTGAAAGGGGGGTCATTGTACTGTCTGATGACAATGGCCAGTCCTGGCGGCAGGTGAAAGTTCCGGTCTCAGTTAGTCTGGTTGCGGTTCAATTCGTAGATGACAAACATGGCTGGGCAGTCGGACACGCCGGCACCGTGCTGGCCACTGCGGACGGTGGCGAGCTCTGGAGCCTCCAGCTTACCGGTATACAGGCTGCAGAGATTGAGTTGAAGGCCGCTCAAGATAACAAGGCTAATGCAGTCGATGCCGACGCAGCTGATATGCGTATTTCCAATGCCGAACGCCTGGTGGCGGATGGGCCGGATAAACCATTCCTGGCGCTGCACTTTCTTGATGCCAAGCACGGCCTCGTCGCCGGCTCCTACGGGATGGTTTTTTCTACTCGGGATGGAGGGGCAACATGGCAGTCGCTGATAGGCCGCATCGAAAATCCGTCGCTTGTGCATATCTACGCGATCGCTCGCAAAGACCACCTTTGGTTCCTTGCCGGTGAGCAAGGTTATGTGGCTCGTTCAACTGATGACGGAGAGTCTTTCGCACAATTGCCAAGCCCATATAACGGTAGCTTCTTCACCGCCAATGTACGGGGTGACGGAGCTCTGCTGATCGCGGGCCTTAAAGGTCATGCCTATATGTCATCTGATGATGGTGCCAGCTTTAATCCATTGATGGTCTCCTGGCCGAATTCAATCAGTAGCTCCACTCGGTTGCCAGATGGAAGCGTATTGCTAGCCAATCAAACTGGTGATTTGTTCAGTAGCTCCGCCTCAAATGGTTTAGCGCTTAACCCGGTGGGAAAACCGCTGGGAATTCCCGTGAGCAGCATTGTTGAGGCGGTCGACGGCAGTCTGATTACCTCCGGTTTTGCTGGTTTGTCACGTTTTTCACATCCTGCCATTGAAGTTTCGGAGTGAGCATATGAATTCCGCTCGTCATCCTTCCCTGCCTGAGTCAGGCGTATTTGATCCAAGCTCAGGGACCTTGGTTGAGCGTGCTCTGTTCAACCATCGCCACTGGGTGCTTCTGCTATGTCTGCTGATCACTGTTCTGCTCGGCTGGCAATCCACTCGACTGGGATTGAACGCTAGCTTCGAGAAGATGATCCCTACTGGACATCCCTATATTGCTAATTATCTAGCCAATCAAAAGGAGCTCTCTGGACTCGGTAATACGGTGCGCATCGCTGTGGCCAACAAGAAGGGGGACATCTACGACACTGATTACCTGCGTACTTTACAGTCCATGAGTGATCGTATCTTTTTGCTGCCAGGTGTGGACCGCGTTTACATGAAGTCGCTGTGGACGCCTGCCACCCGCTGGGTTTCGGTGACGGAGGATGGGCTAGATGGTGGACCGGTAATCCCTGATAAGTTCGACGGTAGTCCCACATCACTCGCTGAGTTGCGCAGCAATGTGCAGCTGTCTAACGAGATCGGCCAACTGGTAGCCTTCGACCAGCGGTCCAGCATCATTTCCATTCCTTTGCTGTCACGCACGCCGGATGGTCAGCCCCTCGATTACGCCAAACTGTCTGCTCAGTTGGAAGCGCTTCGCGCCGAGTATCAAAGTGACAGCGTCGACATTCACATCACGGGATTCGCAAAGAAAGTTGGGGACCTGATTGATGGATTGGGGCAGATCATGCTGTTCTTTGCCGCCGCCATCGCTATCACGACAGTAGTGCTCTATGGCTACACCCGCTGCATGCGGAGCACACTTTTGGTCGTGCTTTGCTCGCTGGTGGCAGTTGTCTGGCAGCTTGGATTGCTGCCGTTGCTGGGGTATGAGCTTGACCCATATTCGGTCCTGGTGCCCTTTCTGGTGTTTGCCATTGGCATGAGCCATGGCGCCCAGAAAATGAATGGCATCATGCAGGATATTGGTCGTGGCATGCATCGAGTGGTTGCCGCGCGCTTCACGTTTCGTCGCCTGTTTCTCGCCGGCCTGACTGCGTTGCTTTGTGATGCGGTGGGTTTTGCCGTGCTAATGATCATTCAGATCAAAGTCATTCAAGACTTGGCCATTATCGCTAGCATCGGCGTTGCTGTGCTGATTTTCACCAACCTCATTCTGCTACCCGTCCTGCTCTCCTATGTCGGCGTCAATCGCCGCGCGGCCGAACTGAGCCTCAAAAGCGAACGGGCAGAGCAGAGTGGTCAAGCGCGACACGTTTTTTGGCGATTCCTTGATCTTTTCACTCGCAAGCCATGGGCCTTGGTCAGCGTGGGTGTCAGCCTGGTGGCTGCTGTGCTGGGCTTTATGGTCAGCTTGCATCTGGCCATTGGCGATCTGGATGCGGGTGCGCCAGAGCTCCGTCCGGATTCGCGTTATAACCTGGATGATGCCTTCATGACGCGCAGCTACGGAGCCAGTAGTGACCTGTTCGCGATAATGGTGAAGACGCCGAAAAGTGCCTGCTCTCGCTACGACATCTTACGTAAGGTCGACGATCTGGATTGGCAGTTGCGTAGTTTGCCTGGGGTAGATTCAACGAACTCCATGGCTCTGCTAAATCGTCGTATGTTGGTGGGGCTGTCTGAGGGCAACTCGAAGTGGTACGAGCTGCAAAACAACCAGGCAATGCTCAACATGATTACCGCCAGCGCGCCACGTGGACTTTACAACGAGTCCTGCAGCCTGCTGACGCTTTACGTTTTTCTCAAAGACCATAAGGCCGAAACCCTTTCGCGCCTGGTTAGTCACGTCGAAGTTTTTGCAGCGGCTAATGACACCGATGAAGTCAAATTCCAGCTTGCCGCCGGTAATGCGGGAATTGAGGCGGCAACGAACATTGTGGTCAAAGAGGCCAATCGCGAAATGCTGTTTTGGGTGTACGGCGCAGTTATTTTGCTCTGCCTCATCACCTTCAGGTCTTGGCGAGCGACTTTGTGTGCCGTAATTCCGCTCATGCTCACGTCGATACTGTGTGAGGCATTGATGGTCGGGTTAGGTATTGGCGTAAAAGTGGCGACCTTGCCGGTAATCGCTCTAGGTGTCGGTATCGGGGTTGATTACGCGCTGTATGTAATGACCATCATGCTGGGTTTCTTGCGCGAAGGAAAAAGCCTCTCCGAAGCTTACTACCGCGCTTTGGTCTCCACTGGGAAGGTTGTAATGCTCACAGGGATAACTTTGGCGATAGGTGTTGGTACCTGGATATTTTCCCCCATCAAGTTCCAGGCTGACATGGGTGTGCTCCTGGCGTTCATGTTTGTCTGGAACATGGTGGGGGCTCTTCTCCTGCTGCCGGCACTGGCTTACTTTCTTTTGCCTTCCACACCCCGCAGCGATGCTTCCAGCAGCAAGGTGGCCAACCCGGTGGCGTTGAGTGAACAACCTACTTCAGGTCAACCACTGCGTCTGCACAGCGCCAACGCCTGATCGGCGCGCCACGGCGTATTACGGTTGATCAAGGGCTTTCACAACAACTGCCGTGGGGCATGTAGCGCCCGGATAATCCTGGACCTGGTTCAGGCTTATCCGGCCAGTGACGCTGCCTCCGTCGGCAAAGCAGTAGTGGCTCCGCCAGTGGGCATGTTTTCCTGTTCCTGGGTGCACCACCACTAGCGTGAAGAGGAGATTTGTATGTCTTTAGTGAGCCGGCTAC
The DNA here is from genome assembly GCF_047304225.1 of Pseudomonas sp. Pseusp3. Taxonomy (NCBI): domain Bacteria; kingdom Pseudomonadati; phylum Pseudomonadota; class Gammaproteobacteria; order Pseudomonadales; family Pseudomonadaceae; genus Pseudomonas; species Pseudomonas sp. Pseusp3. The sequence goes on from NZ_JBGLYV010000002.1 coordinate 82,491, forward strand.
TGGGTAATCTCTCGGTAGGAGCCAAGCTGTCGATCGGTTTTGGGTTGGTGTTGCTATTCACTCTCGGGGTGGGGATTACCGCCTTCCATTCTTTGAGTCTGTTAGGGCTTCGTGGTGAACAACTTCGTACCGAGGATTGGATTCAAACGTTGATCCTGCAGGCTCGTATCGCGGAAAAAGAATATGCGCTGAGTCTTTCTCCTCAGGCGCAGGATCAAGTGCGAGGGGCAGTTGAGCAGCTCACTCGGCATTTTGATGGCCTCTCCCAAAAAAATAGCGCCGACATCGCGATGCGGGATGCGTCCAGCGACTATTTAAAGCAGTTCCTAAGTTATGCCGAGTCTCTTCAGCAAGCACGAGAGGCTCGCATGCGCATGCAAACACTCGCGCAGACAGCGGGAGAAAGCTTCACCTTGGTATTTCTCGACCAGTTGGATGCGTTGAGTGCGCAACAGGAACGAGGTACCCCTCCGGACAGCGGGCAACTGTTGTTGCTGGAACAGACCACTGCTCTGCGTGACAAGCTGGCCAGGCTCCGTGACAGTGAGCTGTATTATTCGTTGGATGGTGAGGAACGCTTCCGTAGCGATTGGGAGATGAGCATGAGCGACCTGCTGTCTTCGATGCAGGTGCTCAATCTCGATGATCAGGAGAAGGTTTCGCTGCAGGCTGCAAGTCACGCACTGGGAGATTATCGAAAAGCATTCGAACAGTTTGTTGCCAGCCGCAAGCAAAGCGCTCGTAGCAGCGAAGCGATGAACATGCAAACTCAGCAAGTCAGCGAGTTGTTGGATAAGGCCAACCAATTTCAGAGCCAGGCGATACAACGCGATAGTCGCAACGCATACCGTCAGCTTGGCCTCATTAGTCTACTGGCGTTAGCGCTGGGCATTGGCGCGAGTCTATTAATACGTCATTTGATACTGCAGCCGTTGCGTCGGGCTGTTCATCTGGCCCAGCAGGTTGCCGCAGGTGATCTGAATTGTGTGCCTGATGGTGCAAGCGTTCGGCACGATGAGCTTGGGCAGCTATTGGATACCGTCAATAGCATGCTAGGTAGTCTGAGAGGCCTGGTGGGTCGAATTGGTACCGGGGTAGGCCTGCTCAATGGAACAGCAGGGAGCCTGGTAGAAGTTATTCAGCGCAGCAGCCGGGGAGTTGAGAGACAACGACAGGAGACTGAAATCGCCGCTACCGCAATGCAACAGATGAATGCGATGGCCGGCGAAGTCGCACGTAACGTCAAGGACGCCAGTGCTGCAGTAGCCCTTGCTGATGACCAGGCGCGCGAAGGTGACGACTTAGCACGCCAAGCGGGGTCCAAGATCAACCAACTGGCTTTGGAAATGACCGGCTGCACTGACGCAATGCAATCGTTGCTGGCAGAAAGTACGGCTATTGGCGGCGTGCTTGATGTGATTAAAGCTGTAGCAGAACAGACTAATTTACTGGCGTTAAATGCGGCCATAGAAGCCGCGCGAGCAGGAGAGCACGGTCGTGGATTCGCGGTAGTAGCTGACGAAGTGCGTGGTCTGGCACGCCGCACGCAGAGTTCTACCGCCGAAATCGAAGACTTGATCAGTCGCCTGCGTGGCGTCGCCCAGCAGGCAACTGAACGGCTACAGGGTAGCCATGCACTGACAGGTGAAACAGTGATCCTTGCTGGTCAGGCATCTCAGGCGTTGACACGAATTACTCGCGCCGTTTCGAGCATTGAACAGATGAACAAACAAATCTCAGGGGCCGCGGAGCAACAACGGGTTTTGGCGGAACAGGCTAGCCAGAACATAGTTCGGGTGCGCGAGGTGGCAGAGGAAAGCGCCCAAGAAAGTGAGAAGTTGCAGCGTTTGACGCTTGAACTCCAGCGGGTGGATCAGGAGTTGAATGCAGCGGTCGGTCACTTTCGCACATAAATATTAACGATTAAGGCGAAAGATGATCGTCGTTGGATGGCAGAATCAATGTCGAGCAGGCTGCCATGGTTGAGGCTCAGTTGTTCGCTGCGCTTGGCAAGATTGTGCCGCTTGGGGATGGCGATTGGTGGGGGAAGTTGTTCGTTGATCGTTTCAAAGCGTTGGATTTTCTGGCCCATGAAATCGACTTGGGACAGTAGCTGCATCACCTGCTGGGGTAAAAATGGCGGAGGTGTGTCTCAAGTCCCTACAAACCATCCTGGTCGATCATGATCTCAGAGAGCTTCTCGCTCAGCAGGCTCCAGGCTGCTTTTTTCTCTTCGGCATAATCATGATGTAAGTAGTGTCGGCGGACCCGAGAACCTGCGAGCACATGGTTCTGGCAGCGATCTATCACGTCAAGGCTTATGCCCCAGGCTTGCATCATGGTTGCTCCTGTTCGTCTCAAGTCATGGGGTGTCCATTCCCCATTCGCACCATCGGACAACACCAGGGTGTCATCATGTCGGCGACGGGAAAGCGGTTTGCGATTTTTGAAGCGTGATTGGCGGTCTCCCACCTGTTTGCTGACGACCTTGAGATCGACATGCCCATCATGATGCTTTGCGGGGAAGCACCATTGAGAGTGTCCCGTAAGCAACCGAAGCTTGCTGAAATAGTGGGTCACAAACGCAGATAGGAACACGTGGTGGTCCTGCTTCTTTCCACGGCTGCCTTTGACGTTTGCCACGGGAATAAACCAGACGCCATTTTCTAGGTCTACGTTTTTCCATTCCGCTTGAAGCAGTTCACCGATCCTGCATAGCGTTCCCAAACAGATCCAGAGTGCAAGTTGGGACTCTGGTTTGAGTGGGCGAATCCCATCGTACTTTTCGCCAGCAGGTAGTGCTGCATAGTCCGCAGTCATTTTTTGAAAGCGCTGGTGTAGTTCTTGAAGTTCGCTAGGGGAGAGGATCCGGGTTCGCTCCTCCTGGTAGTCGCTGGGTACCAGTTTGTTGATTTCGATCAAGTCTGCAGGGTTTCCGTCAATCAGCAGTGTTCGCCATGGCTGGCGCTTCTGGGCCCATCCAAACATCTGAACGATATCCGAAAAAAGACTGATTGCCTGACGAGTAGCGCCGCGAGCCATTACGGACCGCACCAGATTCCGCAGGTCATGCTCACTAATTGAACTGATGACTTTTGAGCCAAGGGCGGGGTAAAGGTCTTTCGCGAACTTTCTCCGTAATTCAGCATTACCATCCTTGCGCGCCACACCATCGCGAAGCCATTCTCCTGCGAGCTCCAGCAGCGTTAGCTCCTTAGACTTTTGCCGATCGGCCTCCGCGAGTTGAGCAGCCAGCTCCGCTTTTTGTCTGACCTTCCCGGCGCGCTTGTTTTCATTAGGATTGATCCCTTTGGCTACAAGGTCTCGCGCTTCGTTGCGCTCCTTGCGGATTTCGGTCAACGACTTGTTTGGCCAGGTGCCGCAGGAAAAGCGGGTGTAAATACCTTCCCAACGAAACTGGAAGTAAAAGGGGATTGCGACACCTTTTTTGCGGAGCGAGACCCTGCCTGATAGGCTACCTTCGTCGCGTATAACGGTGCCGACATCTTGCTCAGTGAGTGCTTCTAGTTCTTTGGCGGTGAGCTTGGCCATAATCAACCTCCTGAGAAATTTACTCCCACATTTACTCCCACGGATCCGTCAGCTAAGGGTAGGTCAGGATAGCGGTTGTTGGAAGAGTTAATCGCTTAAAGGTCTTATTTTACTGGGGTTTATGATTCTATAGAGGTGTTGTGAGAACTATGGATGTCTAGTGCTTAACTGAATGGGGTGCTAGGGGTCGAGTGTTCGAATCACTCCGTCCCGACCATATTTCGTAAGGGGATCAAGTGCTTAGGTGCTTGGTCCCCTTTCTCGTTTCAGGCTGGCGAAAAACCCGCGCAAAACTAGCCGGTGATTTCGCTGATGTTCAGGTCGGGAATTGCCTCTGGCTAGACGATTTCCGCGTGGTCCCGCTGGTAGTTCTTGGTCATTCCTTCGCTCGCATGTCTCGCGATTTTCTACCCGTCCTTTCCGGCTTTCTTGTACAGGTACAGCGACAGCGCTCGCACTTCGTGGAAGCCCGGCATCTCCTCTTCCTTCCATTACTTGTCGCATTCCGTCGCTTCCCGAGCGTCTTTGAACGCCCGGGTCAAATATCTTTCTTCAGCCTTCGTCCAGAGGTCCTTGGTCTGTGCCTGTTTCTGTTTGTGTTTCAGGCGATCAGGTTTGCGGTTTGCCAGATAAGGTGAGGCGATATCGTCGCGGCATTTACTGATGACAGCCTGCAACTCTGCAGCGGGGAGGCCAAATGAAAAAGCCCGATACGAGGCCGGGCTATGTGAGAGTAGAGCTTCAATAGACAATAGCTAAAGTGTGAATCCGCCGAAAAGGCGTCACTCAGCACAAGCTCCCGGGTCTTTATAGGCTTCGCACCAAACGGGTTTCAGTAAGGCTTGGCACTGGGCATCATACTTATCTCTGAAGTTTGCAACATTTTCGGAGGTCATTTTCCCAGGCATTTCTTTGCCAAGATCCACCATTTTCTGCGCAATGCGTTCCTGGACCTCGGGAGTATCTCCGGCATGCTTTAGAAATGCGTAAAAGGCTCGTGAGGACTGTTTGCGACTGATATCTGGTTGGTCACCAGCTACTGACAGTATTTCGTAGTAAGCCGCGCAGTGAATCCCCTTCTCATTTGAAGCATTGGCCAGGGCTATAGACGAGGCGCTGCAGCAGAGGACAGCAAGTAGCCAAGAACTTCTGATCATTACCTTCTTCCATAAAATATGTTGAGCAAAGTATGCAGTCGCAGTATCGGCGAGAAGGTGAGGGGCTTGAGTGCGGGAGGGGGGCAGTCAAAAAAGACCCTGCACCTGTGGGTGTTAAGTCTGTTGAATGTTGTGTCGGGCGGATGTGTCTAAATATTTCATTGACGTGTTTTTCTGATAACTCGAACTAACGTGCCAGGACACGCTTGACTCTGTCCTGGGGGACAGACTTTATGATTTTCTAGATCCTGAACAGAATGGTTCTCTTCCAGAAGAAGGAGTTTCAGTGAGCAAGTTATGTCTGGTCACGGGCGCCAATGGGCACCTGGGCAATACCTTGGTCAGAGCATTGCTCAGTCAGGGCTACAGAGTCCGAGCCGGAGTGCGTGACGTCGGTAACACGGCGCCCTTCGCGGGGCTTGATTGCGAGCTGGTCTATGCCGAATTGCTGGACGGGCCTGCAATGCTCAAGGCGTTGGACGGTGTCGACGTGCTGTTTCAAGTGGCGGCAGTTTTCAGGCATTGGGCCAAAAGCCCGGAAACCGAGATTGTCGAGCCCAATGTGCGGGGGGCACGTAGTGTGTTGGAGGCCGCTGCACGGGCGGGCGTCAAGCGTGTCGTCCATGTCGGTTCCGTCGCCGCGGTTGGTCATGACGGCAGTGCTCTGGATGAAGCGCATTGGAATGACGAGGCCGAAAATGCCTACTACAAATCCAAGATTCTCTCCGAGCAAATGGCCTGGCGGACCGCCAACGACCTGGGGCTCTGGATGGTGTCGGTACTGCCCTCGGCGATGGTGGGGCCAAACGCGACCCGGCTGACCGATACCATGGGGTTTCTGGAATCAGTCAGGCAGCGTCAGATCCCGCTGGACCCAGGGTTCCATTTCAATTTCGTGGATGTGCGCGACGTGGCGGAGGGGTTGATTCTGGCCGCCGAAAAGGGCCGGGCAGGACAGCGCTATATTCTTGCGAATGAGCGCTCATCGTCGCTCGCCAGCCTGGTCAAGGTCGTCAATGCGCTTTCACCGGGTTATCGCCAGCCACCGCGAGCCCCGCAGTGGTTATTGGTCTGCATTGCCTGGATGCAGGAGCGGGCCGCGCAACTGACTGGCAAGCCTGCCAGGTTACTGCTCAGCCAGGTGCGCCTGTTCCATAACGTTCGGCAGGAGTACAGCATCGTCAAGGCGAAGACTGAATTGGGGTTCAATCCGCGACCGGCCGAAGAGGCGCTGATGTCAGCTTTTGTTTATCTGGGCAGGCGATCGACCCAGCCTTATGAAGAACTGACGTCGGTGCAGGACCGAACAATGAGTTCATCTCGCCTTTGAGCTCGTTTTTGGCGCTGATCAGGGGACTCATCTCTGCCAGTTTGAAACCGGCAATTTGTGCCCTGCGAATGAGGTGGACGATTTCCAGATGGTGAGCGTTGTAGGTCCGGTATCGACCGTCGCGTTCCGGCTCGTTTATCAAGCCCATCTGTTCATACAGTCGAATGGCTTTTGGTGTGCAGCCGGTCAATCTGGCGAGTCGTCCAATGAACATTCTTAAATTCCTTTTTTTAAATGTGTTGAATGCCTTGTCCGTTTGATTGCCAGTCAGCCCGTAACCGTCACAACCGTCATGCGGAGCACGCGGGTGATGTGGGTCTTTCGAATATGCCAGCCTGCGGCGACTCAGTAGTACCGTCGCGGGTCGGACTCGATCAGGCTGGCCAGTTTGGTCAGGGCGAAGCGCAATTCGTCCTGGCTCGTGGGCGACATCAATACCAGCCGTACACAACGGGAAATCCCGGAGCGTTCAGCCTGGAACTGGGTGCCACTGAGTACCAGCACACCGTTGGCCCGGGCGAGCATGGTGAACTCGTCGCCGGTCCACGGCTCGGGCAGCGTCAACCAGATGTGGTACGAATAGGGCTGGGTCTTGAGTTCGAAATTGGCAAAGATTTCCCGGGCAATCGCTTGTCGCCCGGCGGCTTCGTTGCGCTGGATGCGGATCAGTTTTTTGTCCAGGCCTTCGGTAATCACATTGCTGGCCAGTTGTGCGGTCAACGGCGACGGCATCCAGACGCTGCTGCGCACCATCGAGGTCAGGCGTGACAGCAGTTTCGGCGGGCTATGGATATAACCGACGCGCAGCGCCGGCATGATCGATTTCGACAGGCTGGTCAGGTACACCGAACGGTCCGGCGCAAATGCCGACAGCGGCTTGATTGACGGATCGGTGGCGAGGAAGCCATAGATGTCGTCGTCGAGGATGATGAAGTCGAATTCTTCGGCCAGTGCCGCGATTTGGGCCCGACGCTTTTGCGACATGATCGCCGCCGTCGGATTCTGGCAGGTCGCCACGCAAACCAGCATCGCTGGTTTCTCTCGCTCGCACAGTTCGCGCAACGCTTCGGGAATGATCCCTTCGTCGTCCATCGGTACGCCACGCAGGCGGCGCTCAAGGCCGTGGGCCAGGGAAATGATACCGGGGTAGCAAAGCGCTTCGCAGAGCACCAGGTCACCGGCGTTGGTCAGGGCGCTCATCGCGACCATCAAGCCATGCTGGGCCCCGGCGGTGATCACCACTTGCTGCCATTGCGCATCGGGCAACGAATGGCGCAACCACTGCGCACCCGCCTCGCGATGCGCCGGGTGACCGCCGTCCGGCGCGTAATCCAGGGCCCGGGCGAAATCGGTGCTTTTGGCCATCCCTACAAGGGCGTCGCGCAACCAGTACTCCAGGGTTTCGCTGTAGGGCTTGATGATCGACAGATCGAGTAACTCGGATTGCCCCAGATTGAGCGGTGCGGCGCTGTTGCTCGCCGGCAGTTCCAGCTGCTTCTGGTTGAGCACATAAGTACCGCGGCCCACTTCCCCCTGCACCAGGCGACGTCGATGGGCTTCGCTATAGGCCCGGCTGATGGTGCCCGGCGTGACATTCAGGGTAGTGGCCAGCTCCCGCAGGGTCGGCAAGCGATCGCCTTCATTCAACACGCCGTTGCTGATATCGCGCGCCAACGCATCGGCAATCGACAAATACATCGGCTGGTTGAACTCGCTTAGCTGGGGAACCCACATGAATGATCACTGCCCATCGTAGAAATGATGAATATCCGAGCATATCACATGGAGGTTAAGCAGCTGATAAATCGACTCAATCGATAAATTGATTCGATTGAGCCTGTGATTGAGTCGATATCCAATGCTCAAAAAAGATATTTTTCACACGGCTAATTCGCTTGTAAATCATATATTTAAGCAGTAAATAGAGAAAAATCAGCCATTGATAGCAAAAAAACATCTCGTAAAAACCCTGTCACCTATTGAATCAACTCAATTCTTTCAAATACACTCATATAGAATCGAAGCAATCGACTCAATCCTCCCTGTTCACTGCGCGACTCTGTCGTGCCAAGTCGAGACATCATGGACACACTCAGAAAGGATCTATCTCTGTCAGCCGTCATCGCGGGCTTTATTGCCGTGATCATTTCCTACGCCGGCCCTTTGATCATTGTGTTTCAGGCAGCCAAGGAGGCGCACCTGCCCAACGACTTGGTGTCTTCGTGGATCTGGGCCATTTCCATCGGCAGTGGTATTACCGGCCTGTTCCTGAGCTGGCGCCTGCGAGTTCCGGTGATCACCGCGTGGTCGACGCCGGGTGCGGCGTTGCTGGTGACGATGTTGCCCACCGTCACCCTGCCGCAGGCCATCGGCGCCTATGTCGTGGCGTCGGTGATCATTGCCGTGGTCGGTTTGTCCGGGGCGTTCGACAAACTGATGAAACGCCTGCCCAAAGCCATCGCCGCCGCCATGCTCGCGGGCATTCTGTTCCGCTTCGGCGCCGAGCTGTTCACTTCGATCAAGCTGCAACCGGAACTGGTGCTGTCGATGATCGCGGCCTACCTGATCTTCAAACGCTTTTCGCCGCGCTACGCGATTCTCTCGGTACTGATTGTCGGCTGTGCAGTGGCGGCCTCGTTCGGTGAACTCAACGGCAGCTCGATCACCATCGCCGTGGCCCATCCGGTCTTCATCGCCCCCGAGTGGAGCTGGCACGCGATCATCAACATTGGCCTGCCATTGGCGCTGGTGACCCTGACCGGCCAGTACGTGCCGGGCATGGCGGTGTTGCGCACCTCGGGTTACAACACCCCCGCGCGCTCGATCATTTCGGTCACCGCGATCGGCTCGGTCCTGATGGCGCCGTTCGGCTCCCACGGCTTTAACCTCGCAGCAATCACAGCAGCGATCTGCACCGGCCGCGAAGCCCACGAAGACCGCGACAAACGCTACATCGCCGGGATTGCCTGCGGGCTGTTCTACATTCTGATGGGCACCTTCGGCGCGACCCTGGCCTCGGTGTTTTCCGCCCTGCCCAAAGAGTTGATTGCCTCCCTTGCCGGCCTGGCCTTGTTCGGTGCAATCAGCGCCGGGCTGACCGGCGCCATGGCAGATGAGAAACAACGGGAAGCGGCGCTGATTACCTTCCTGGTGACGGCCTCGGGCATGAGCTTCCTCGGTTTGGCCGCTGCGTTCTGGGGGTTGATCTTCGGCCTCGTGGCGAACTTCGTACTGACCTGCACCCGGGAAAGCAAAACCGCTGCCCTCGCTGAGGGCCGCCGACCATGAGCCTGCAACATTTAGATCCCGCCATTGCCCGCCTGATCGACCACGAACGCAATCGCCAGGAAACCCACCTGGAGCTGATCGCTTCAGAAAATTATGTCAGCGCAGAAGTGCTCCAGGCCCAAGGGTCGGTGCTGACCAACAAGTACGCCGAAGGTTATCCGGGCAAGCGCTACTACGGCGGCTGCAAGGTCGTCGACGAGATCGAAAACCTGGCCATCGAACGCGCCCGCAAACTGTTCAACTGTGAATATGTCAACGTCCAGCCGCACTCCGGATCCCAGGCCAACCAAGCCGTTTTTCTGGCGGTGCTCGAACCCGGCGATACGATTCTGGGGATGTCACTGGCTCGCGGCGGGCATCTGACCCACGGTGCCTCGGTGAATTTTTCCGGCAAGTTCTACCGGGCGTTTTCCTACGGGCTGGAGAAAGAAACCGAAACCCTCGACTACGCCGAAATGGAAGCCCTGGCCCGGGAGCATCGGCCGAAAATGATCATCGCCGCCAAGGCCGTGGCGTTCAATGAAGCCTTGAGCGATGGGTTCAAGCATTACCAGCAACGGGTGATCAGCAACGCCAGGACCATGGCCAATATCCTCACCCGACGGGGTTTGCGGGTGGTGTCCGGGGGCACCGATTGCCATATGTTCCTGCTCGATCTGCGTTCGATGAACATCACCGGCAAAGATGCCGAAGCGCTGCTGGAAAGTGCCCACATCACGTTGAACAAAAACGCGATACCCGACGATCCGCAGAAACCGGCGATCACCAGTGGCATTCGCATCGGCACGCCGGCGTTGACCACCCGCGGTTTTGGTGAAGCGGAATGTGCGGAAGTGGCGAACCTGATCGCCGATCTGCTGGAGCAGCCGAACAACGCGGCGCTGCTGGATAACACCCGGCGTCGGGTGATGCATTTGTGTGAATGCTTTCCGGTGTATCTGCTGATTTGATTGCTGGAGGCGCCGTCTGCTTTTGGCCCGGAGTGTGTAAAAACGCTCACGGGCCTTATCGTCGTGGAGCATCGACGTTCATTGGATTGGCGATCGGCGCGAAACATTCCCGAGTACAACCGGCTGCCTGAGCGGCGTATGGCCCTCGATCACCAGAGGCAAGTCTTGATGGATGCTGGCGTACCAGCCTTGCTCGATGCCGGACAGCTCGTAGACCCCATCCACCACCATTGATGAAGTGCATGCTGCATTGATTACCCCGTTCTGCAGCAGGCACGTTGATCCCCCTTCACCGTCTAGCCACATCCGAAAAGTAAAACTTGTCCAGGGTGTGCCTCGACTCGGTGTACTCGAACTGGCGGCCGTCCTGCAAAAAGGTCTGGTTGCTGACCACGATCACATGGCTCTGCCCCTCCAGGTCCAGGTGCTGCTGGTCGTCCTTGCCTCGCGGTACGGCTTCGATGGTGCGCTGGGCGTAGCTGATTTGCAGTTGCAGCGTCTGTTCGATGAAGGCATAGATCGAATGCTCGGCAATCTCGCTATTGAGCCCCGGAATGAGATCGGCGACGAAGTGGTTGATGTCGAGGATGACCCGTTTGCCATCGATTCGACGCACGCGTTTGATCCGGGTGATCAGGCTGCCTTCTTCGGCTTTCAGGTGTTCACGCAAGGCACCTTGCAGGGGGAACTGCTCGAACGCCACCACCTCGGTGCTGACGTCATTGCCCAGCCTTGGGTGGGTTTCCTGGAAGCTGACGATGCCGCCGAGCTGGAATTCGATCGGATTGGGCGAAAGCACGAAGGTGCCTTTACCGTGAATTTTTTGCGCGAAGCCGCGTTCCTGAAGCATTTCTATGGCTTTGCGCACAGTACCGCGACTGGCCTGGTAGCTGTCCATCAATTCGGTTTCGGAAGGCAGCCGGGCGCCGGGTTCCAGACGTTCGGTGGTGATGCTGGTAAGCAGATCGCTGTAGATCTGGTTGTATTTGCTCATGGGAGTGGCTGCGTTGTGCTCAAGGCAGGAACCTTAGGGAACGCGTGAGGGTTTGTCTATTGCACGAATGGCGGGGCGGTCGTGGCTGTCGGAAATATTACCGCTGGGCGGGTTATTGATAAATAAATCCAAACTCGTCTGTACGAGTTGTTGCTTTAACTCGTACAGACGAGTATTTTTCGCTTCGGTGTGCTGCCAAACAACAAAAAAACACAGTGGATGAAAAGCATGAGCCATGATTACGCGACGATCGCCAGCGAGCTGCTTCATAGCCTCGGTGGTGCCGACAACCTTGAGCAGGCCGCACATTGCGTCACGCGCCTGCGCCTGGCCCTCAAAGACCCGCAGCGGGTCGACAGTACGACGCTGAATCAGATCGATTTGGTCAAAGGCTCGTTTTTCACGGGCGGCCTGTTTCAGGTGGTCATCGGTCCCGGCGAGGTCGAGAAGGTTTACGCCGCGCTGCGCGCGCAGACAGGGCTTGCGGCGTCGACCATCGCCGACGTGAAACAGAAGGGCGCCGATAAAACCAATGCCATGCAGCGGCTGGTGCGGGTGTTCTCCGATGTGTTCATGCCGATTCTGCCGGCGCTGATCATTGCCGGCCTGCTGATGGGGGTGAACAACCTGATCGGCGCCAAAGGCATGTTCATTGCCGGCAAGACTCTGCTTGAGGCCTACCCGACGCTGGACGGTGTCTGGAGCTTGATCAATCTGATGGCCAACACCTCGTTCGTGTTCCTCCCGGCGCTGGTCGGCTGGTCGGCGGCCAAGCGTTTTGGCGGCAGTGAAATCCTTGGCATCGTGCTGGGTCTGATGCTGGTTCACCCGGACCTGCTCAACGCCTGGAACTACGGCAAGGCAGTGGCCGGGCTGGACGGCCAGAGCCTGCCGTACTTCGATATTCTTGGCTGGTTCAAGATCGAGAAGGTCGGCTACCAGGGTCAGATTCTGCCGATCCTGCTGGCCGCCTACGTCATGAGCGTCATTGAAAAATGGCTGCGGGCGCGGGTACCCAATGCCATTCAACTGCTGGTGGTGCCGATTACCACGATCGTCGTGACCGGGGTGTTGGCGCTGGCCGTGATCGGTCCGGTGACCCGTCACCTGGGGATTCTGATCACCGAAGGCGTGGTGACCTTGTTTGACCTGGCGCCGATGGTCGGCGGGGCGATTTTCGGTCTGCTGTATGCGCCGCTGGTGATTACCGGCATGCACCACATGTTTCTTGCGGTCGACTTGCAGCTTATTTCCACTCAGGGCGGCACCTTCATCTGGCCGATGATCGTCATGTCCAACCTCGCACAAGGCAGCGCGGCACTCGGGGTGTTCTACATGACCCGCAGTGCGCGGGATAAAAGCATGGCCTCGACCTCAGCGATTTCCGCCTATTTCGGCATCACCGAACCGGCCATGTTCGGCGTCAACCTGCGCTACAAGTTTCCGTTCTACGCAGCGTTGATTGGCTCGGCGCTGGGCTGCATGTTCCTGTCGCTGAACAAGGTCCAGGCCTCGGCGATCGGTGTCGGTGGCTTGCCCGGTTTCATCTCGATCATCCCGCAGTTCATTCCGATGTTCGTGGTCGGGATGGTGATTGCCATGGTCGTGCCGTTCGTTCTGACCTGCGGGCTGAGCATGAAAATTGTCCGGCCTGGGTATCGGGTCGCCTGACAGATCGCATTCGTCAGTACATATTCAAAAAGGAATCCGCCATGCAAGACTGGCAGCGTTCGGTGATCTACCAGATCTACCCGAAGAGTTTTCACAGCCACGCCGGCAACCCCACGGGGGATTTGCTCGGTGTGGTAGCCAAGCTCGATTACCTGCACTGGCTGGGTGTCGATTGCCTGTGGATCACGCCGTTCCTGCGTTCGCCCCAGCGTGACAACGGTTATGACATCAGCGATTACTACGCCATCGACCCGAGCTACGGAACCATGGCCGACTGCGAATTGCTGATCGCCGAGGCCGGCAAGCGCGGGATCAAGCTGATGCTCGACATCGTGGTCAACCACACTTCGATCGAACACACCTGGTTCCAGCAGGCCCGCAGCAGCCTCGATAACCCTTACCGTGACTTCTACATCTGGCGCGACGAGCCGAATAACTGGGAATCCAAGTTCGGCGGTTCGGCCTGGGAGTACGAAGCCCAGACCGGTCAGTATTACCTGCATTTGTTCGACCACACTCAGGCCGACCTGAACTGGGACAACCCCAAGGTGCGCGCCGAAGTCTTCAACATGATGCGCTTCTGGCGTGACAAGGGCGTGGGCGGTTTCCGCCTGGACGTGATCAACCTGATCTCCAAGCCAGCAGATTTTCCCGAGGACAGCACCGATGGCCGGCGTTTCTACACCGACGGCCCGAACGTGCACGACTACTTGCAGGAAATGCATCGCGAAGTCTTCGAAGGCCATGACCTGATCAACGTCGGCGAGATGTCTTCCACCAGCCTGGAACATTGCATTCGTTACTCGCGGCCGGACTCGAAAGAGCTGTCGATGACCTTCAACTTTCATCACCTGAAAGTTGATTACCCGAACCTGCAGAAGTGGGTTCGCGCTGCCTTCGACTTCCTCGAACTCAAGCGCATCCTTTCCGACTGGCAGACCGGCATGCAGGCCGGTGGCGGCTGGAATGCATTGTTCTGGTGTAACCACGATCAGCCGCGAGTGGTTTCGCGGTTTGGCGATGACGGCGAACACCGTGTGGTATCGGCGAAGATGCTTGGCACCGCGCTGCATTTTCTTCAGGGCACGCCGTTCATCTATCAGGGTGAAGAGTTGGGCATGACCAACCCGGGCTTTGAGAGCATCGAGCAGTACCGCGATGTCGAGACGCTGAACATCTTCCGGCTCAAGCGCAATGCCGGGGAGTCCGAGGCGACGAGCATGAGCGCGATCATGCAGAAATCCCGCGACAACAGTCGCACCCCGATGCACTGGAGCACGCAAGCCAATGCCGGATTCAGCCGTGCCGAACCCTGGATCGGCGTGCCGGCCAACGCCATGCAGATCAACGTCGAAAACCAACTCGACGACACGACTTCGGTGCTGCACCACTATCGCCGGTTGATTGCCCTGCGCCGCAGCGAACCGCTGATTCAGGACGGCGTGTATCGCCAGCTCTTGCCCACGCACCCGCAGGTCTGGGTGTACCTGCGCGAAGGCGAAGGCGAGCATCTGCTGGTGGTGAACAACTTCTATGGCACGGCGTGTGAAGTCGAGTTGCCGGAACGGGTAATTACCGACGGCATGTTGCAACGCCTGGTGATCAGCAACTACCCGGATTGTGATACGCGTAGTCGGCAACTATTCCTGCGGCCGTACGAGTCGTTTGTTCTGCACCTCACCGATAACTAAACAAAACGATCTTCAAACAACTCGCAGAGTACTGCGCGGGGGCTTCCTGCGCGCAGGTTTTACCGGATGAGCACAATAAAAATAATGGGGTGGCTCTTGAAAACAACAATTAATCGCAGCCTTGCGGCATCGTGCGTGTGTCTGGTGTTGCCGTTCCCGGCACAGGCTTTGGAGTTCGCCGGTTACTTGCGTAGCGGCGTCGGGACTTCGGTCAACAGCGGTTCTCAACAGTGTTTTCAACTGCCGGGTGCCCAGTCGAAATACCGCTTGGGCAACGAATGTGAGCAGTACGCCGAACTGGAGTTGCGTCAGGACTTGTTCACCCTGGACGATGGCTCTGTGCTGAGCGTCGACGGCATGGCTTCGTTGTACAACCAGTACGACAAAGACCTGACGTTCAACGGTGATAACGGCTCGGTGCGCATGCCACAGATGTACGCACAATGGTCGAACTTGCCGAGTCTCAATGGTGGTTCGTTGTGGGCCGGTCGGCGTTACTACAAACGAAACGACATCCATATTTCCGACTTCTACTACTGGAACCAGAGCGCCACGGGTGGTGGTATCGAGGATGTGAAGATCGGCGACCTGAAATACAGCTACGCCTTTTCGCGCAAGGACAACCTGTACCAGAAGGATTATGTCACCCGGCAGGATTTCAACGTCGCGGGTTTTCAGACCAACCCCGGCGGTGAACTGGAGTTTGGCCTGAGTTACATCGAAAAGCCTGACCGCAACGATGCGCACGCAGGTTGGGCAATCACCGCCCAGCATGTGCAGAAAAACTTCCTTGGCGGCAAGAACAAACTGGCGCTGCAATACGGCGAAGGGCCTGGTACCGGGTTGGGTTACACCGGCGATGTGGGCCTGGACGACAGCAACAAGAGCTACCGGCTGGTGGAGTTTTTCGACTGGCAAGTGACACCGCGTTTTGGTGGTCAGGTCGAAGCGGTCTATCAGAAGGACATCCGCCCGGACGGTAACGCCCAGAACTGGATTTCCCTGGGCGTTCGCCCGGCTTACGCGATCACCGATCAATTCAAGCTGGTGACTGAGCTGGGACACGATCAGGTCGAGGCCCCGGGGGGGACGCGCAAGTTGAGCAAGTTCACCTTTGCCCCGACCTGGTCGCCAAACGGCCCGGGGTTCTGGGAACGTCCCGAGGTGCGTTTGTACTACACCTATGCCAGCTGGAACGAAGCGGCCAAGCGTGCGGCCAATGAACTGGCGCAAGGTTCAGCGTTGTCCGATACCGGCGCGTTCGGCACGGCGCTGCATGGTGCGAACGTCGGATTGCAAGTCGAGTACTGGTGGAAATAAGCGATGCTGTCGGAGCTCGCGCTCCATCGGCACTTCAAAGAATAAAACCGCAGGTGAAGTCATGACCATAACCCAACCATTGCAATTGCTGGCGCCGCTGTCCGGGGTGCTGGTGCCACTTGAGCACGTGCCGGATCCGGTGTTCGCCAGCCGGGTGATCGGCGACGGCCTGTGCATCGATCCGACCTCGCAGACCCTTTGCGCGCCGTTGGCCGGCGTGGTCAGCAACCTTCAACACAGTGGCCATGCGATCAGCATCACCGACGACAGCGGCGTACAGGTGCTGCTGCACATTGGTCTGGACACCGTGAACCTGGCGGGTAAGGGGTTCAATGCCTTGGTCGGGCAGGGCCAGCGTGTCGAGGCCGGACAGCCGTTGATCGAGTTCGATGCCGACTATGTAGCCCTGCATGCCCGCAGCCTGTTGACCTTGATGCTGGTGGTCAGTGGCGAGCCCTTCAGCCTGCTGGCACCTGACAACGGCCTGGTGGCCTGTGCACAGCCCGTGTTGCGCCTGAGCCTCGGCGATCCGCGTTCCAGCGTTGCGCAGGAGGAGGGCGAAGCGCTGTTCTCCAAACCGGTTCACCTGCCCAACCCCAATGGCCTGCACGCGCGGCCGGCGGCGATTTTTGCGCAGGCGGCGAAAGGTTTTGCGGCAAGCATTTGCCTGCACAAGCAGCAGGACAGTGCCAACGCCAAGTCCCTGGTGGCGATCATGGCGTTGCAGACGGTTCACGGCGATGCACTGCAGGTCAGTGCGGTGGGCGAAGATGCCGAACTGGCAATCAGCACGTTGGCCCAACTGCTGGCCGATGGCTGCGGTGAGGCCGTGACGGCGGTGGAGGTCGTCGCGCCAGTGGTTCAGGTGCAGGATGTGTCGACGAAGTTGTTGCGCGGTGTCTGTGCTTCGGCGGGTTCGGCCTTTGGGCAGGTGGTGCAGGTGGTTGAGCGCACCCTGGAGGTGCCTGAGTTTGCCGCGGATCAACGCGGGGAGCGCGAGTCGCTGGAGCGTGCGCTGGCACACGCGACGCAGGCGCTGCAGCACTTGCGCGACAACGCCGAAGGCAAGGCGCAGGGGGATATCTTCAAGGCTCATCAGGAGTTACTGGAGGACCCGAGTCTGCTGGAGCAAGCCCAGGCCCTGATTGCCGAGGGCAAGAGTGCGGCGTTTGCCTGGAACAGTGCCACTCAAGCCACCGCTACGCTGTTCAAGTCACTGGGCAACACGTTGTTGGCCGAGCGGGCGTTGGACCTGATGGATGTCGGCCAGCGTGTGCTCAAGCTGATTCTCGGGGTGCCGGACGGTGTCTGGGAGTTGCCGGATCAGGCGATTTTGATTGCCGAACAACTGACACCGTCGCAGACCGCTGCCCTGGATAGCGGCAAAGTGTTGGGTTTCGCCACGGTGGGCGGAGGTGCGACCAGCCATGTAGCGATACTGGCCCAGGCCTTGGGTTTGCCGGCGGTGTGTGGTTTACCGGTGCAGGTGCTGTCGCTGGCCAGCGGAACCCGAGTGCTGCTTGATGCGGACAAGGGCGAGTTGCACCTGGACCCTGATCTGTCGGCCATCGAACAGCTGTACGCCAAACGTCAGCAGCAACGGCAACGGCATCAGCGCGAACTCGAGCAGGCTTCGCTGGCGGCCTGTACCCGTGACGGCCATCACTTCGAGGTGACAGCCAACGTTGCCTCGCTGCTGGAGGTCGAACAGGCGATGATGCTGGGCGGCGAGGGTGTCGGTCTGCTGCGTTCGGAGTTTCTTTATCTGGAGCGCAACAACGCGCCCAGCCATGACGAGCAAGCGGTCACTTACAGCGCCATTGCCCGGGCCCTTGGGCCAGAGCGCAATCTGGTGGTGCGCACACTGGATGTGGGCGGCGACAAACCGCTGGCCTACGTGCCAATGGACAGCGAGGCCAATCCGTTTCTGGGCATGCGCGGAATTCGCTTGTGCCTGGAGCGTCCGCAACTGTTGCGCGAGCAGTTCCGGGCAATTCTGAGCAGCGCCGGTCTGGCCCGTCTGCACATCATGCTGCCTATGGTCAGCCAGTTGTCGGAGCTGCGTCTGGCGCGGCAGATGCTGGAAGAAGAGGCGCTGGCGCTCGGGCTCAAGGCGCTGCCGAAACTGGGCATCATGATCGAAGTCCCGTCCGCGGCATTGATGGCGGACCTGTTTGCCCCCGAGGTGGACTTCTTCTCCATTGGCACCAACGACCTGACCCAATACACCCTGGCCATGGACCGCGATCACCCACGCCTGGCCAGCCAGGCCGACAGTTTTCACCCCTCGGTACTGCGTCTTATCGCCGGCACCGTGAAGGCCGCCCATGCCCACGGCAAGTGGGTCGGGGTGTGTGGCGCGCTGGCTTCGGAGACTCTGGCGGTGCCGCTGTTGCTGGGGCTTGGGGTGGATGAACTGTCGGTCAGCGTGCCGCTGATTCCGGCGATCAAGGCCGCGATTCGCGAGGTCGAACTCAGCGACTGTCAGGCTGTCGCGCATCGGATACTCGGGCTGGAGAGCGCTGAGCAGGTCCGCGAGGCCTTGTCTTCGCAGCAGCAGGCGATGGTCGAAACTTCACAGGTGTTGGAGAACTGAACATGTTCGAGAAAATGCAACGGGCGTTCTGGAGGGCATTGACCCCGGATCTGCTGGTGGATGAGCCGAAGGTAGCTGCCCTGCCTTCTACGGAGCTGCCGTCGAGTGTGGTCTGCGCGCTGGGTGGGCTGGAAAACCTGGCGTCGCAACAGCGCATTGCGATAACGCGAGTGCGGGTCCAGTTGCGTGATGTAACCCGACTGGACGAACAGGCCTTGCGTGCGGCGGGTGTGCCGGGGGTGATGGTGCTGGCGGATGGCGTGGTGCATGTATTGACCCGGCGCCCAAGTTGGGGCTGACTGGCGGCGCCGGTCGCTCTCGACGCGCGGGTCAACGCCTGCGCCAACGGCCAGGGCGACTGGCATTCCTGAAACTGAAAGGTCCATGTCAATGCAGTTTCAGTGCCTTATTTTTGCACTTTAGCCACCCGACGACCGCTCATGAAGCACAGGAACCCACCCATCGCGGTCAGTGCGCTCAAGGCATAGAACATCGTGGGCGCGGGGGTGTGCATCAATAGAAAGCCGCAAATCACCGGGCTCAGGGCACCACCGAGGGCTGCCAGGTTCTGGGCGCCGTAGTAACTGCCGCGCAGCTCTTCCGGGGCCAGGGTGTCGACGAAGAGGAATTCGGCCGGGTAAATGATCATTTCACCGAGGGTGAAGATGAACATCGCCACGCACCAGCTCAGCATACTGTCGGCCAGGCTGAAACCGATCAGGCCAAGGATGAACAGGCTGGTGCCTGCGGCAATCCAGTAGCGCAACTTTTCGCGATTGAGGAACCGGCCGATCTGGTACTGCAGCAGGATCACGCTGATGGCGTTGCAGGCGAGCAGGGCGGCCATGATTTCCAGGGCGCGTTTGGAATCGTGGGTCACCAGCAGGTATTGCGACAGGTAGAGGGTGTAACGCCCGTGCACCACGGTGCTGAGCAGGCAGCCGCAAGTGAACATGATCAGGGTGCGGTCGTTTTTCAGGGTGACCAGGGTTTTCAGGAAACTCTGGGGTTGCCCGATGGCGGGTGCCTGCGCCGAATCCCTGGGAATGCCTGTCATCAGGAAGATGCTGAAGAACGCGATGCCACCGGCAATCAGGAACGGTGCAACTGGATAGACCCCGGCAATCACCACGCCGAGCATGGGACCTGTGGCATAGCCGATGTTGGTCAGCGTGTAGCGCAAGGAAAACGCCTTGGCCCGCTGGCCCATGGGCAGGTTTTCGCTGAGGATCGCTTTGGAGCCGATGAGGAACAGCGCTGACGCGGTCTCGGTGATCACCAGGGTGGCGGTGGTCAGGTAGAGGTTTTCGGCAAAGGTCAGCAGCACGAAGCCGATAGCGCTGGAGAGCATTGCCAGGATCAGCAGCCGGCGCTTTTCCAGGCGGTCGATGATGTAGCCGCCGTAAAGCGCGAGCAGGGTGGCGATGAACACCGCGATACCGAGCAGCAAGCCAACGTCCTGTTGGTTGAGGCCCAGCTTGTTGCTCAGGAACAGCGTGAGCAAGGGGCTGGTAATGGCGCGGCTGACCACGATGGTCAGTGAAACGATCATCAAGCGGCGGATAACGAGCGAGTAAGTAACCACGGTGGGGCAAATGTCCTTATTCAGATTGTTGGTGTTCGCCGCAATATCGCGTCGCTGCCATCGCGGGCAAGCCGGCTCGTACCTGTAGGAGCGGGCTTGCCCGCGATGAGGCCCTTGCGGATGGCACAAACATCAAGTCAGCCACCGATCCAGAGTACGAACCGATTCCAGTTCTTCAATCCGCCACAACTGCCCGAGCAGTTCCTCAACCCGCTCCCGGGACATGACCCGCATCGCCAAACTGAAAAACTTCTCCTCCAGCGCCACATCACTCAGCGGATTACCCGGCGCGCCCAACGGCACTTCAACGCACAGGCTCGCTTGCCGACCGTCCACGGTCCGCAGTGTCACCACGGGCTCGCCGTCCTCTGACAGTTGCGGGTCCACTTCAAGGCGAATGCGTGACATCCACTGGACAATGCGTGGATCGTTGCGCGCCTCATCGTCATAGGCCTGCAATCGACAATGGCCATGTACCAGCCGTGCCGCCAGTGCATACGCCAGGCTCATCTGCGCCGCCGCGAGGGTGCCGACATCCTGGCCGCCACACATGTCCTGGAGAAAACCGCACAGCGAAACCTGTATGTCTTCGACCTGATCGACTGGCACATTCAATTGGTCGAGCAAAAGCCCCAACGCATCGATGGCCGAATGCGTGCCGCGACACGAGGCGTAGGGCTTGATCGAGCAGCGGGCAAGTTTCCATACGGTGCCGAGGTCGGCATCCAGTGCTTCGGGGGTTGAGGTGGCGGCGGCAAGTGTCTGCAAAAAGCCGCCCCAGACATCCTCGAACAACCTGGTTGGACCACTGATGCCCTGCTGCGCAAACCGCGCCGCCAGCAACCCCCCTTCGGCGGCCCGGCCACTGTGCAGTTTTTTACTTTGTGAACCGTCGTGGATGAAAGCCCACAAGCCACCGCTGAAGCTGCCGGCGATGCCCAGTGCCGACAAGGTTTGCCCGGCATTCAATTGAAAGATCCGGGCACTGGCGGCTGCCGCGCCGAACACTCCGCAGGTCGCCGTGGAGTGCCAGCCAGCGCCGTTATGGGCTGAGTAGCCGCCGCAGGCTTCGAGCACCCGGCGCCCGACTTCGTAACCGATCACCACGGCCGTGATGAACTCGTGGCCGCTCACCGGTTGCCCGGTCATCGACACCGCCGCCATGACCGCCGGCAGCACTACGGCGCCTGAGTGGTCGCAGCCACCGGTGTCGTCCAGTTCCAGGGCATGGGCGGCGATGCCGTTGAGCATGGCGGCCTGAGCGGCGCCGACCCGCTGGCGAGTACCCCAGACCAGGGTGTCGCCCGTTTCGTCTTCGAATACCTGCCTTGCCGTTTTCGCGACTTCGCTGTCTGCCCCGGCGAGGGTCGCGCCGAAAGTATCGAGGATATGACGCTTGGCTTGTTCCACCAGTGCGGCCGGCAGGTCCTCGAACCGCGTATCCACGCAAAATTGCGCCAGTCGTTGCATGCGTTCGGTCATGACAGATAATCCCGATAGTGCCGCTCATACACTGACGCCGGATGATCCTCGGTCACTGGCGCAGCCGACTGCTCCCACCACTGGGCGACCTCGCTACCTGTGGCGATCCACACGTCATCGTGCTGCAGAATTCCCTCAAGCAATTCACGCAACACACCAATCCGTCCCGGCGTGGCGATGATCTCCGGGTGCAGGCGCAGCACGTAGCACAGGCCGAAGCGATGAAACCCGGCGAAGTCCATTTGCAGGTTGCCCAGGGTGTGGCTGTAGGATGCGATCCGCGATTGCGCCGGAGGCACCGCCGGGCTGAGGTTGAAGGCGAAATAGGGTTCGTCTTCCAGCTCGTAATGCAGGGGCAACTCGATCACGTCGGGTGCGGTCGGGTGAGCGAAGGGCAAGTCATCACCACGCCAAGATGACGACCAGCGAATTCCTTGATCCCTCAACGCCTCGATGAAGCCGGGTGCACCGTTACCGGCGGGGATGCGGAAACCAGTGGGACGCTGACCGGTCAGCGTCGTCAACGCCTCACAACCCTTGGCAATGTCAGCGCTCTGCGCGGCGAGGTCGAGGGTGTCGTAGTTCTGATGGTGATACCCGGCGCAGGCAATCTCATGCCCGCCCGCCTGGATCGCACGAATATGCTCGGGGTTTTCCTCGGCGACGATACCGGGTACGAACCAGCTGCTGGACACTCCGAGCTCCTTGAACAACGCGAGCAAACGCTCGACCCCGCGTTGGGTGCCGTAGCGCCAGACCGACAGGGTCTTGTCACGCCCGGCAACTTGCGGGGCCTGAGTGAGGATGCCGTGGATGTCGTTGTAGTCGACGGTCAGCACTACCGCGCAGCGATAGCCCTTGGGCCAGACAGTGGAATCAGCCATGGTGATGCTCCTTCAGCCACCACTGGGCGACATCGCGGCAGGTGGCGAACCACACGTCGTCGCGTCGGCGCATGTGTTCAAAGAGTTTTTCCAGCAGCAGGATGCGCCCAGGCTTGCCGGTGATCTTGGGGTGGAACAGGGTGGTCAGGCACAGCCCTTCATCCATGGCGCCGTCGTATTCACGGCACCAGTTGTCCAGGGTCAGGGCGTAGCTGGCGGTGCGGTCCAGCCCGGACGGGAAGTCCGGGGCCCGTGTGTAGGCGATGGAGGCGTAGTCGTCCATTTCCCAGCGGCCGGGGATTTCCACCAGCGGCGTGGCATGGCCCGGCACATTGACCAGGTAAGGCCGGTCATCGCCGCGCATGCTGCTGGAGTAAGTCACGCCGGCCTCCACCAGCATTGCCGGGGTTTCGGCCCGCCAGTCGCCGGACGGCGTGCGGAAACCTTCGGCGCGGATGTGCAGGTGCTTCCAGAACACCTCGCGGGACAGCTTCATCACGTCCTTTTGCTGTTCCAGCGTCAGGGCGTAGAAGGATTCGTGTTTGTAGCCGTGATAAGCCACCTCATGCCCACGCTCGACAATCGCCTGGCACTGTTTCGGCCAGTTCTCCACGACCCAGGCCGGGACGAAGAAGGTCGTCGGTATATGGAACTCGTCGAGCAGATCGAGAATCCGCGGCAGCGCCCGGTACGGGCCGTAACCGCCGAAACCGAAATACTCGGGCTTGCGCCAGATCGAGCCATTGAGCATGGCATCGCCGGTAGGGCCGTCGAGGTCGAAGGCCAGGGCCAGACAGGCCTTGTGCCGGTCGGGCCAGGTGGGTTGGGGTGAGGAGGACATCGTTAGTGCTCCGGTGATCCATAAACAATCACAAGACCTTGTGGGAGCGCCGCACTGGCGCTCCCACAGGTATTGCATTTATCCCTGCAAACTTACTTCCCGGCGTTAACCGTCACAGTCTTGATCGCACCCAGTTCCAGGTCCCATTTCTTCAGGATCGCCTGGTAGCTGCCGTCGTCGATCATGCTCTGCAGCGCAACCTTCACCGCTTCACTGAGCTCAGGTTTTTTCTTGCTCACGCCCATCCCGGTGTACTGCTCGGAGATCGGCAGGCCCACGGTTTTGTACATATCCTTTTCCTGGGTCTTGAGGTAGGGCAGGGTTTCGCTGCCCTGCATGGCGGCGTCGATGCGGCTCTGGCGCAGTTGCGCACGGGCATCGGCCGAGCCTTCGGTGCCGATCACATTGATCGCAGGCTTGCCGGCGGCTTCACAGTTGGCCTTGCTCCACTCGGCGATTTCCGCCGGGAAGGTGGTACGGCGGCTGGTGCCGACTTTCTTGCCGCACAGGTCGACGATCTCGTTGGTGTCCTTGTTTTTCTGCAAGGTGTAGAACTGCGGACCGCTGGTGAAGTAGTCGACGAAGGTCACGCTGGCCTGACGTTCGGCGGTGTCGGTCATGCCCGACAGCACCATGTCCACTCGGTCGGTGGTCAGGGCGTTGATCATTTGTTCGAAGCCGGTTTCCTGCCATTTGATCTTCACCCCCAGACGTTCGGCCAGGGCATTGCCCAGGTCATAGTCCAGGCCGGTGAGGGTGTTGGTGGCCGGGTCCTTGAAATCCATCGGCGGGTAGTTCGGCATGATCGCTACGACGATTTCGCCCTTGGCCTTGATGCTGGCCGGCAATTCGGCAGCGAAGGTGAAGCCGGATGCCATAACGCCGGCGAGTACTGCTGGAATAACGAAGTTCTTCATGGTCGTTCTCTTATGAGTGTTGTGAGGCGGCTCTTGTTTTCCAAGCACGGCCCTTAGGTTCGAACGGCAGAAATGAAGCTTTGGGTGCGAGGGTTTTGCGGACTTATTAGTATTTCTTCGGGGCTTCCAGCCTCCACGATCTGCCCGCCGTCCATGAACACCATGCGGTTGGAAACCTCGCGAGCGAAGCCCAGCTCATGGGTGACGACGATCATGGTCATGCCGGTCTGCGCCAGATCGCGCATTACCGACAGCACCTCACCGACCAGTTCCGGGTCGAGTGCCGAAGTGGGTTCATCGAACAGCATCAGCTTGGGGCGCATGGCCAATGCACGGGCAATGGCGACGCGTTGTTGCTGACCACCCGACAGTTCGATCGGGTAGCTGTTGCGCTTGTCGGCCAGGCCGACGCGAGCGAGCAGTTCCACGGCTTCTTCGTGCGCCTCTTTGGGCGAACGCTTGAGCACCTGGCACGGCCCTTCGATGATGTTTTGCAGCACGGTCATGTGCGGGAACAGGTTGAAACGCTGGAACACCATGCCGGTGGACAGGCGCTGGCGGGCGATCTGCGTTTCGTTGAGTTCGTGCAGCTTGTTGCCGACGATCCGGTAACCCACCAGCTCGCCGTCAACCCACAGGCCGCCCTTGTCGATCTTTTCCAGCTGGTTGACGCAACGCAGCAAGGTGCTCTTGCCGGAACCGGACGGGCCGATGATGCACAGCACTTCGCCTTGCTCGACTTCGATGTTGATGTCCTTGAGTGCGTGGAACTGGTCGTAATACTTGTTCAGGCTCACGGCCTTGACGATGCTTCTCATGTCGGATTCCTCAAGAACGCTTGCCGGCGCCGCGGGCGAAACGACGCTCCAGACGGCTTTGACCGAAGGACAGGACGGTGACGGTGGCCAGGTACCAGATACCGGCGACGATCAGCAGCTCCATCACGCGGGCGTTGGCGTAGTAGATGTTCTGCGCGTTGTAGAGCAGTTCCGAGTACTGGATGACGCTCGCCAGCGAGGTCATTTTCACCATGCCGATGAACTCGTTGCCCACCGGCGGAATGATGATGCGCATGGCCTGGGGCAGGATGATCCGGCGCAGTGCCTGCAGGCGCGGCATGCCGATCGACTTGGCGGCTTCGTATTGCCCGGTGTCCACCGAGAGCAGGCCGGCGCGCACCACTTCGGCGGTGTAGGCACCCTGGTTGATGCTCAAGCCGAGCAGGGCCGCCACGAACGGCGTCATCAGGCTCACGGTGTCCATTTCGAACAGGCCGGGGATGCCGATGGTGGGGAAGATCAGCGCCAGGTTGAACCACAACAGCAGTTGCAGAATCAGTGGCGTACCGCGAAACAGCCAGGTGTAGGTCAGCGCCACATAGCGCAGGATCGGGTTGGCCGACATGCGCATGATCGCGGTGATCACCCCGAACACGATGCCCAGGGCCATCGCCAGCACCGCCATGACGATGGTGTTGAGCAAGCCCCACATGATCGCCTGGGAGGTGAGGAACTGGCCGATATACGACCATTCGATCTTGCCTTCGGCGAAGGCGCGCACCAGGCCAATGATCGCGATGACGATCACCGTGGCAAAGAAAATCCGCCCGTAGTAACGCCGCGGTACATGATCGTACTGGGTGATATCAAACTGGTTTTCCGCCAGTTTGCGCTCCGCCTGGAGTCGCTCTGCCTGTGTCTGGCTCATGGTTGTTTCTCCGTACACTTTATTCGGGTCAAACACTTATCCCTTGTAGGAGCGAGCTTGCTCGCGATGGTCGCCAACGATAACGCTGGGAACCTGACACCCCGTGGCGCTCTCAGGTCCATCGCGAGCAGGCTCGCTCCTACAGGAGTTTTGTGTTTTGGCTCAGAGGCGGAAGCCCTGATAGTTCTCGGTCCATGCTTGCTGGGCGGCGAGGGCGGTTTTCAAACGGCCGATCTGCTCGCGCACCTGTTGCGGCGCGGTGCCACCCCAGCCACTGCGGGCGGCGATGGCGGCTTCGAGGGTCAGGCTGTCGCGCACTTGCGGGGTCAGGCGTGGATCGATCTCGGCCAACAGTGTCGGCGAGGCTTCCCACAATTCGATGTCGTGTTTCTCACAAGCCTGGACCAACGCGCCGGTGATTTCGTGGGCTTCCTTGAACGGCACGCCGCGTACGGCCAGCCAGTCGGCGACTTCGGTAGCGAGGGTGAACCCCATAGGTGCCTGACGACGCAGCTCTTCGACGTTGACCTTCATGGTCGCGACCATTCCAGCCATGGCCGGCAGCACCAGCAGCAGGGTGTCGACGCTGTCGAGCACGCCGTTCTTGTCTTCGCTCAAGTCGCGGTTGTAGGACAGCGGCAGGGATTTGAGGGTGGACAACAGGCCGGTCAGGTTGCCGATCAGGCGACCCGCCTTGCCCCGCGCCAGTTCGGCGATGTCCGGGTTCTTTTTCTGCGGCATGATCGAGCTGCCGGTGGCGTAGGCGTCGTCCAGCGCGACCCAGCGGAATTGCCGCGACGACCACAGGCAGAACTCTTCGGCGAGGCGCGAGATGTTGATGCCGAGCATGCTGGCGATGAACAGGAACTCGGCGACGTGATCGCGGCTGGCCACGGCGTCGATGGAGTTTTCGCAAACACCGCTGTAACCCATTTCTTTCGCCGATTGCTGCGGCAGGCGAGCGATGGCAGACCCGGCCATCGCGGCTGCGCCAAGTGGCGATAGCGAGGTGCGAGCGTCCCAGTCCACCAGGCGCTGCACGTCACGCAGCATCGATTGCGAATGAGCCAGCAGGTGATGAGCAAACACGATCGGTTGTGCCTGCTGCAGGTGGGTGAAGCCGGGGCAGATGGTTTCAATGTGTTGTTCGGCCTGAGCCACCAGCGCCTGTTGCAAGGCCAGCACTTCGGCGGCCAGGGTGCGTACGTGATCGCGCAGAAACAGACGCAGGTCGTTGGCGGTCTGGTCGTTGCGCGAACGACCGGCGCGCAGCTTGCCACCGAGGGCGCCAAGGCGTTCGGTCAGCAGACGCTCGATGAAGGTGTGGACGTCTTCGTCGTCCAGGGTCGGGGCGATGCTGCCGGCGCGAAAGTCAGCGCCGATACGTTCCAGGGCGTCGAGCATGGTCCGGGTTTCTTGCTCGCTCAGCAGTCCGGCGCGCTGCAGTTCCCGGGCATGGGCCTTGGAGCCGGCGAGGTCGTACGGGGTGAGCCGGAAGTAGCGCTCAGGGCAACGGGACAGGGCCGCCAAGGCTTCGGACGGGCCGCTTTTGAAGCGAGCACCCCAGAGACGGTCGGTGGTTTGAGACATTGTTGTTTTCCTCGTCGGTAACGCGAACTGAAATGGGGATGCCGGGCCGCAACGTCGCTACAAAGTCAGCGAGCGAAATCAGGCCAGGGCAGTTTTCAAGAGGGCAGTTGCAAAGGAGCGAGAACTGATCGAAGTGTCAGCTTTTAATATTTTGAGATCAGTGGTTTGGCACTGATGTTCGGGATTTATTGGCGGTTGCCAAGCCTGGTTTTCTGTGTTCATTATTTATTAGGCCAGCTATGTTTTTGTTGTTGGGCACAGATTGTTGAATAGGGCGCCAGAGGTAAATAAGCATTATGGAAACCCCACTTTCCAATTCCGGAAACCCGCCGCCGAAAACCCTGCAACGGGCACCGTTAGCCCTCAGCGGGCTGGACTTCAAATTGCTCAAAGTGTTCAAGGCTGTGGTCGAGGCTGGAGGCTTCAGTGCCGCGCAAAATGAGCTGAATGTGGGGCTGGCAGCCATCAGCAAACAAATTTCCGACCTGGAAATCCGTATCGGCATGCGCCTTTGCACGCGAGGGCGAGAGGGCTTTCACCTGACGGAAGAAGGGCGTCTGGTGTATCAGGCGTCAATAGACTTATTTGCTTCGGTCGACAACTTTCGTGACCGCCTTAGTTCGGCGCAAAACGAACTTGTCGGTGATCTTGGTGTGGGGGTTATTGATAACACCATCTCTGACGCCAATTCGCCGTTAGTTGCCGCGCTTAGACGTATAAACGAACAGTCTCCCAAGGTTAGATTTCAACTTCAGGCAACGCAGCTTGATGAGGTTGAAAGAGGTGTCGTCGAGGGGCGGTTAGTTGCGGGGGTTGTGCCGGTTTATCAAAAGCGCGAGGAGTTCGATTACTACGCGCTATACGAAGAACGCTCGGAGGTTTATTGCGCGCTCGGCCACCCGCTGTTCTCCATGGCGGACGCGGACATGGGTAGTAATGTGCTCAAGGATTACGAATGCATCAACCATCGCTACGCGATTCATCGCGACAAATTGAAATTTGCCCACTACGACAGCTTTTCCGCCTCGGCAACCCAGGTGGAGGCCGTTGCGCTGCTGATCAAGACTGGTCGTTTCCTGGGTTTCCTGCCCCAGCATTACGCCGCGCCGATGGTGGCGCGGGGAGAGTTTCGCGCGGTGCGCCCGGACCTGATCAACATCGTCACGCCGTTCAGTCTGATCCTGCGCCATAACACTGTGCGCAGCCCCTTGGTGAAGGCATTTGCCCAGGCGCTGGGCGTGGATTTAAAAGCCTCGGTTTGATTGTTCACCACGTTGAACACCAACTAACGAACACTGGCGGCCAATGGGGATGACTGGGCCGGGCATAAGGTTTCAGAATGTGCAGCAACACGAAATCGTCTTTATCGAAACGTTCGCTCAATACTGCTTGTAGAGTTCCCAATGCCGTGCCGTGAAGAGCGTGATATTCGCCTGGATCCATCATCACACAAGCAGGCGCCGCAACACTTTTCAGTCTCGGGATCGACTCGGCGCCCGGTTCGACCGGCAGCGACTGGATCAAAACAGTTTCTTCAGACATGACTTCGCCCTTGCCGTGTTAGCGGCTGACTTTGAAGGGGGGGAGTGGTGTTACTTGAGGGGCGAGGCAGAGATTTTGGAGTAAGTGTCGATATCAGTTGTAGCAAGAAGGGAGCGGCCATCCTTGAATTTTGCGTAGAAGGTTATTTCCCTTTCTTTATCACATAGCAACCAGCCCGCAACCAGTCCAATCGGCCCTAAAAGCAATGCTCCAGCCAGGCTCCATCGAATGACGCTTCCTTTCTTGTTTACGACCTCTTCGGTTGCTGTTTCCAGGGCTTCCAGTTTTGAAATGGATATCGTTAATTCGCGAGAAGGTTTTAATGCGGATTTTAGAGTGAACCGTCCAGATTGAAAATCGGCATCACCTGCCAGAAAGTCACCGGATATCACTGTAATTTTAGACATGGTGTTTCTCTTCTGATCAGGTTTAGCCGGCTGATAACTGAGCTCCCAAGGCCCCTGTCAGTCAATCGACTTGCGACAAAAGGTGAGGCCGATGATCACTCCATCGATACCAGATCATGGGCATTCACAGCCGGTGAAATCGAAACCTTCGCAGGGCGGTCCGAACGGCAGAACCTCTTTGCCTTGGGCTAGCGCCACCGGGCTGGCGTGATTCGAGTTTTTGGGCTATTGCTTGATGGCCCTTCATGAGTCCGGAAGACAGGGGACTACTAATGAAAACGCTGATAGTTGATCACTCTTGGAGCAAAATCATCGAGCGAGATGAGTTCGCCAAGGTCGCGCTGGCGGCAAAGATTGAGCAGATCGAAGAAATCGAAGCTGCCATTCGAGCGGTTGAAGGTGAAGAGGCAGCCCGTAATGTTCTAAATGATGGCTTGATAAAGCATGCATTAACGCGCTGCCTGGAGAACTTGCAGGGATCTGCATCCGTAACGGAGCAGGACTTCTGGGTCTGTTACGAGTTCGCGACAACCGCTGCGCAGAATGCAGAGCGAACCATTGACGAAGAACTTTCGCACATAGGGTCGTGATCGTATCTGCGAATGCACGCCTGGATGACATTGGAAACGGGCATGGGAACGGTGTCAGGGGGAAAGCTACTTGAGCATCAAACCTGCGGGTGGCGGCTCCCTGGCCCATAGTCACCAACATCTCAAGCGATGGATGTAATGGCTTGAATATCGAGAGGTGCGCCGTGAAGATGAACGCTTTCATGGGTACTGTTAGCACCACTGAATGCACGACCCGGAACTTGCAGCTCAGTCGAGGTAACTGATTGCAGGAATGACCGTTCAGGACGCGAAGTGCTCGTCACCCGGGTCCCTGCGCAGCTCCCGCAAACTTTCATTTCGAAACATCCGCACCACATTTCCTTCTCGTCGTACTCGATCCGCTTCTATGCAGCGTTCGCCGATCGTTCCTGTCCACTCTTGGCCATGGCCTGCCTCTTCAATTCCGTGGGCCGGTAGACCCAGCCATGTCTGTCGTCGGTGCTGGCGCAACGTGGTTGCTGCTGAGCAGCGCCCGGCAGGACTGCTCGATCCGTACCCGCATGTTGTCGGGCTTGCGTTTGCTCATAGTGAACTGGAAGTGAAGAGGGCGGCGCAATGACTGGTAAAATCAGCGTTAACAGCCAAGCCAGGCTCGCTGAGGCTATCACGAGGCTGAACACCATGTTCCGGGATAAGAAGTACGCTGTGGTCTCTCTGCGTCCGGGCAAGGACCATATCCTCGACCAGAATGCCCTCTGGTTTGCCCTTTACCAGCGTGTTGCCAAGATGACGCAGATCAATACACGGACCGCATCGTGGCTGATTTCACTGCGCGCGGTGTGGTGTTCACCGATCTGCTGGGCGAGGTGGCGGCATGAACCGGATTGATCGCTTCAAAATCAACGAAATCGGCCGGGACTTTGCGGTTGGTGATATCCATGGTTGCTTCTCCAGGTTGCAAGCCGCCTTGGATGCAGTTCAGTTCAATCCTGATGTTGACCGGCTTTTCAGCGTCGGCGATCTCGTGGATCGCGGGCCGGAGTCGGAGCAGGTTGACTCTTGGCTGGGCAAGCCATGGTTTCACGCCGTGCGCGGAAATCATGAGCAGATGGCAGTAGATGCCTACCGTGCAGACCCTGAAGGTCGCATGAAGGTAATGCACCTCATCAACGGTGGTTCTTGGCTTTATGCGCGCTCGTCTGTTGAGCAAGCTTGGTATTCCGAGCTGTTGGCCGACTTGCCACTGGTGATCGAAGTGTGGACGCCAGCGGGCCTTATCGGGATCGTCCACGCCGACTGCCCCTATGACCACTGGAATGAATTCGTACAGGTGATCGAGCAGGGAAGCTCCGTGGAAGCAGCTCACGTTGCAGCGATTGCCCAATGGTCGAGGAAGCGTATTTCTGAAGAAAGCTCCCAGGTGGTTAGCGGGGTCAGGGCTGTTGTGGTTGGTCATACACCGGTGCGCCAGCCAGCAGTTCTCGGCAACGTCTACCACATCGACACCGGCGGCTGGATGGACGGCCACTTCACCCTGCTGAATCTGCATACCCTCCAGCCGTCGCTGTGCTTATCGACGCGTTCAAGCGCGCTGACCAACGAGCGTTTGACCTGGCTGCAAATGCTGACCAAGCCAGAGCCCGGGGAGTGACTTGCGAGCAGGCGTACATTTCGCTTGAGGAAAAATTGGTAGGGTGGTGGCTAATTAGTATCATTGAGGTGCTGTTATTTCAGTGGGCGCCAGACATACGCGATCCCTAACCCTTTCAATCCACTCTCCACGACGAACCACAAACCACGGCGCATCTGCCCCGTCTTCGAATATGTCGTCGCTTTTGGAGCCTGTCCCTATATAGCGATATTGTGGTTTTGAACTGGCCTAATGATTTTGGACGCTTCATTCGGGCGTTATGCTTGCGAGGGCAGCTGCGTCCTGATTCCCGACAATGACCTGTACAACTCCTGCAAGGGTAGAGACCAAAAGGCACACGCTGCGAGTGCACCTTTCGCATCCTGCCACTGCCATTGGCGGCAGCCTTATCGGCGATCAGATCTCGCTGATATTGACCCAACGCTGTTCCCGTGCCGCCAATCGAATCGCCGTCGCCAGTCGCTCCACTTCCAGGGCTTGCTCGAAATCAGTGCCGGCTTGTCCTTGGCCGGCCAAGGCCATGATCAACTCATGCACTTCCAGCGTTTTCAACTCGTTGTAGCCCAGTTGATGCCCCGGCGCCGGACTGAACGCGGCATATCCGGGCAGGTTCGGCCCGGCCAGTAAGCGCTGGAAACCGTCCTGGCCGACACGGCACAGGCGTAACTCATTCAAACGCTCCTGATCGAATGACAGGGTCCCTTGGGTTCCACTGATCTCGAAACTCAGGTGATTCTTGTAGCCGTGCTTGAGCCAACTGCTGCTGAAGGTGCCACGCGCACCGTTGGCGAAGCGCAGCAAGGCATGGGCCTGATCGTCGACAGCAATGCTGCGCTGTTCCTGGCTACCGGCCGTGACCGGGCGCAGGCGGTGCACAGTCTGGGAATCGGCGCACACCGCTTCGACATTACCCAGCAGATGGCGCGCCATGGCGAGCAAGTGACTGCCCAGATCCGCCAGCGCCCCGCCGGCATGTCCGGCCTCGCAGCGCCACGACCAGGGGGACGCTGGATCGGCCATGAAGTCTTCGCTGAATTCGCCTTGAAAGCTGATGATTTCGCCGAGTTCACCGCTCTGAATCAACTCGCGCGCCAGGCCGATGATCGGGTTGTGCTGGTAGTTGTAGCCGACACGGGTGACCACGCCGGCATCCTTGGCCGCCAGGTACATGGCATTGGCCTGTTCAAGGTTCACCGCCAGCGGTTTTTCGCAGTACACCGGCTTGCCAGCGGCAATTGCGGCCATGGCCATCGGGTAGTGCAGGTGGTTGGGCGTGGTAATGGCGATCAGGGTGACCTTGGGATCGTCGATTAATTGCTGCCAGTCGCCATAGGCCTGCTCAAAACCCCAGGCAGTGGCGCATGCTTGCGCACGAACGGGATCGGCGTCAGCCAGGGCAGCGAGGCGAAGCGTGAAGGGCAGTTCGAATGCCGCACTGACGTTGCGAAAGGCCAGGGCATGGGCACGCCCCATGAAACCCGTGCCGATAAGTCCGATTCCGAGTTCGCGCATGACAGGATCCTTTGAATTCTTGTTTTCAGAGATCCAACTTATAGAATAAATATTCCCTAACATCAATTTTTAGAATAAAAATTTACAGCAGATCGCTGAATCGCTGCCGGTGAGTTGTGCGGGGAGCCGTAACGCCAGTGTCTCGGTCAGTCTTCGAACCCGACCTGCTCGTGAATCTCGTCGACCTTCAACTCCAGTCGATAGGCCACGGCGATAAACAGCGCCTGGCACAGGCACAGGGTCGCGCTCAATGAACGAAACGCAAACGAGCTGCCTTCGTTAACCAGCAGCAGGGTGTTGGCGCGCTTGGCCAGGGGCGAGAGATTGCTGTCGGTGATGATCAGGGTTTTCGCCTGATTATGCTGGGCGATGCGCAGGCAGTGCTGGGTTTCCTTGCCGTACGGCGTGAAGCTGATGGCGATCACCAGGTCGTTGGTGCGCACGCTGCGCATTTGCTCGCGGTAGCTGCCGCCGAGCCCCGACACCAGGTGAATGCGCTTGTTGGTGTGTTGCAGGTTGTAGACCAGGTAATCGGCTACCGCGAACGAGCGGCGCACACCGACCACGTAGATGTTGTCGGCATTGACCACCAGGTCCACTGCCTTGTCGAAGGCCTGGTCATCGAGTTCCAGCCCCAGTCGTTCGATGCCCGACAGGGTCGCGTTGATGCACTCGCGCGCCAGATCGCCACCGCTGGCTTTCTGCGACTTGTTGGCGATCATGCTGCGAATGCGTTGCTGGTAGTTCTGCACCGGGGTGGTTTTGTGGGTATACGCCTCGCGGAACAACGCCTGCATTTCGCTGAAGCCGCTGAAGCCGAAACGTTGGGAAAACCGCACGATGGCCGACGGGTGTACTT
Organism: Pseudomonas sp. Pseusp3; assembly: GCF_047304225.1. Lineage (NCBI taxonomy): Bacteria > Pseudomonadati > Pseudomonadota > Gammaproteobacteria > Pseudomonadales > Pseudomonadaceae > Pseudomonas > Pseudomonas sp. Pseusp3. Next base: position 116,568 of record NZ_JBGLYV010000002.1, read on the forward strand.
CGCACTCGCGGGCGATGTCGCTGATGCGGTCGACCATGATCCGGTCGCTTTGCTGGCTCATGTAACTGGCGATGCGTTTGAGTTGGCGCGGCAGGCTTTCGTATTCCTGGGTGATCAGCTGCAGCAGACTCTCGGCATTGATCGGGGGGCTGGCAAGATCGCTCTCGGGCGTGCTCTCGGTCGAATCCGGCTGATCGGTGCGGGACATAGGGAATCCTTCTGGCTTGTTCTTGGCTTGTTCTTATAGCGACGATGTTTCACCGCGTCCCAGGACAATAGGTTGGCTGTGCGCAGTCTACAGGGTAGGCCCGAACAAAATCTTGAGCTTGCAGCAGTCAGCAGCTTGCTGAAACGATGCACTGCGTCTGGAACGCTTGTACTGAAGTTTATTGGAAAAAATATTCCACGTAAAAAATATTTGGAATAATTATTGATTGTTCGATCCCTGTCGTTTTAGTCTGCATCCACCAAGAGTGTTCGGCGCGGTCATCGTCCTGAACACAGGCTGATAAAAATAACAGGAGCCAGCATGGGCCAGACTCGTTTTGCCAGTGGACGTCAATTGGATCTGATTTGCCTGGGGCGCCTTGGCGTCGACCTTTATGCACAGCAGGTCGGGGCGCGGCTGGAGGATGTGAGCAGCTTCGCCAAATACCTCGGTGGATCGTCCGCCAACATCGCTTTCGGCACCGCTCGCCTGGGGCTGAAGTCAGCGATGCTGAGCCGGGTAGGGGACGACCACATGGGGCGTTTCCTGGTCGAGTCCCTGGCCCGCGAAGGCTGCGACACCAGCGCTATCAAGGTTGATCCGGAGCGCCTGACGGCGATGGTGTTGCTCGGCCTCAAGGACCGCGAAACCTTTCCTCTGGTGTTCTACCGCGAAAATTGCGCCGACATGGCGCTACGGGCCGAAGACATCAGTGAAGCCTTTATCGCCTCCAGCAAGGCCTTGCTGATCACCGGCACGCATTTCTCTACCGACGGCGTCTACAAGGCGAGCATCCAGGCACTGGACTATGCACAGAAGCATAACGTCAAACGGGTGCTGGACATCGACTACCGCCCGGTGCTCTGGGGTTTGGCTGGCAAGGCGGACGGTGAAACCCGTTTCGTCGCTGACCAGAACGTCAGTCAGCATGTGCAGAAAATCCTCCCGCGTTTCGATCTGATTGTCGGCACCGAAGAAGAGTTTCTGATTGCCGGTGGTTCCGGGGATTTGCTCACCGCGCTGCGCAATGTCCGTCGATTGAGCGACGCGACCCTGGTGGTCAAGCTCGGCCCGCAAGGCTGCACGGTGATTCATGGAGAGATCCCGGCCCGTCTTGAAGACGGTGCGATTTATCCTGGCGTGCGTGTGGAGGTGCTTAACGTGCTGGGGGCCGGCGATGCCTTCATGTCGGGCTTCCTCAGCGGTTGGCTGGAGGACGCCAGCGATGAGCGCTGCTGCCAGCTGGCCAATGCCTGCGGCGGCCTGGTGGTGTCGCGCCATGCCTGCGCCCCGGCGATGCCGACCCGCGCCGAACTGGATTACCTGTTCAACAGCCCGGTACCGATTACGCGTCCGGATCAGGACGTAACGTTGCAACGCCTGCATCAGGTCAGCGTGCCGCGCAAACAGTGGAAGCAACTGTTCATCTTTGCGTTCGACCATCGCTGGCAACTGGTGGAGTTGGCCCATAAGGGCGGCCGTGACCTCAACGCCATTAGCGAGCTCAAGCAGCTTTTTATCCGGGCCGTGGAGCGGGTCGACGCCGATTTGCAAAAGCAAGGCATCGATGCCGATGTCGGGCTGCTGGCCGATCAACGTTTCGGCCAGGATTCACTGAACGCCGCCACCGGTCGCGGCTGGTGGGTGGCGCGGCCGGTCGAGGTACAAGGCTCCCGTCCGTTGGCCTTCGAACACGGGCGTTCGATCGGCAGCAACCTGATCGCCTGGCCACAAGAGCAGATCATCAAGTGCCTGGTGCAATTTCACCCCGATGACGAACCGTTACTGCGCCTGGAACAGGAGGCGCAGATCAAGGGTTTGTATCAGGCGTCCCAGGTCAGCGGTCATGAACTGCTGCTGGAAATCATCCCGCCCAAGGATCACCCCTCGACGCACCCGGACGTGTTGTATCGCGCCCTCAAACGCCTCTACAACCTGGGCATCTACCCGGCGTGGTGGAAGATCGAAGCGCAAAGCGCCGAGGAGTGGAAGCAACTCGACGAACTGATTCAGGAGCGTGATCCGTACTGCCGTGGTGTGGTGTTGCTGGGCTTGAATGCCCCGGCATCAGCGTTGGCCGAAGGCTTTCAACAGGCCAGCCAGAGCCGGACATGCCGTGGGTTCGCCGTGGGCCGGACGATTTTCCAGGAGCCCAGCCGCGCGTGGCTGGCCGGTGAGATCGACGATGAGGCGCTGATTCGACAGGTGCAGGGCACCTTCGTCGAATTGATCGATGCCTGGCGTACTGCCCGCGCTTGATGGAACACCGCGCGATCCCACAGGGGTGCAGCGCCAGACTTGATGGTTAATGTAAAAACAATAAAAGGTGCAGCCATGCCCGCTATCCGAATTGGCATCAACCCGATCTCCTGGAGCAACGACGACCTGCCGTCCCTCGGTGGCGAGACGCCATTGAGCACCGCCCTGAGCGAAGGCAAGGAAATCGGTTACGAAGGTTTTGAACTCAACGGAAAATTCCCCAAGGACGCCAAGGGCGTTGGCGATGTGCTGCGACCGTATGACCTGGCGCTGGTGTCCGGCTGGTATTCCAGTCGTCTGGCCCGCCGCTCGGTGGCCGAGGAAATCGACGCCATCGGCAACCATGTCGAACTGCTGGCGAAGAACGGCGCCAAGGTGCTGGTCTATGGCGAGGTCGCGGACTCCATCCAGGGCCAGCGCATTCCCCTGGTCGAACGCCCGCGTTTTCACACCGAACAGGCCTGGCAGGAATACGCCGACAAGCTCACCGAGCTGGCGCGTTTCACCTTGTCCCAGGGCGTACGTCTGGCCTATCACCACCATATGGGCGCCTACGTCGAATCCCCGGCGGACATCGACAAACTGATGGCGTTGACCGGCAGCGAAGTCGGCCTGCTGTTCGATTCGGGCCATTGCTACATGGGCGGCGGTGAACCCTTGCAGGTGCTGCGCAAACACATCTCACGCATCTGCCATGTGCATTTCAAGGACGTGCGCAAACCGGTGGTGCAGCTGGCGCGCAACAATCTGTGGAGCTTCCCGGACTGCATCATCAACGGCACCTTCACCGTGCCGGGAGATGGCGACATCGACTTCGCTGAGCTGCTCGACGTGCTGCTGGCGGCCGATTACCACGGCTGGCTGGTGGTCGAGGCCGAGCAGGACCCGGCGGTGGCCCCAAGCTACGCCTATGCCAAAAAAGGCTTCGACACCTTGCGCGCGCTGCTCGACGAGAGGACTGCACGATGAGCCTGCTGGTCAAAAGCAATGCCCGTGGCCGGACCATGGTCGAGTTGGGCAAGGGTGAGCTTGAATACGTCGGTTTCGCCGCTTACCGCTTGAGCCTCGGCGAAACCCTGCCGGTCGCTGCCGGTGACAAGGAACTGTGCCTGGTGCTGCTCAGCGGCCAGGTCAGCATCAAGGGTGAAGCGTCGGGGCAGGGCGCGTTCGACTGGGACAACCTTGGCGATCGGCAGTCGGTGTTCGAAGACAAGTCTCCGGTCGCCGCGTACTTGCCGCCCGGCAGTCAAGCCCAGGTGGTCGCCCTGAGCGATGTGCAAATTGCCGTGTGCGCTGCGCCTGGTTCGACCACCGAAACCCTCGGCCCCCGCCTGATCAAACCTGAAACAATGAAACGCAGTGTGCGCGGCAAGGGCGCCAACACCCGTTACGTCTGCGACATCCTGCCGGACACCGAGCCGGCCCATTCGCTGCTGGTGGTGGAAGTGCGTACGCCCTCGGGGCACTCGTCGAGCTACCCGCCGCACAAGCACGACACCGACGATCTGCCGCACCAGAGCTTTCTCGAAGAAACCTATTACCACCAGATCAACCCGCCCCAGGGCTTCGTGTTCCAGCGGGTGTATACCGACGATCGCAGCATCGATCAGGCCATGGCCGTGGAAAACGGCGACCTGGTGGTCGTGCCCAAAGGCTATCACCCGGTCAGCGTGCCGTACGGCTACGCGTCGTATTACCTGAATGTGATGGCCGGTCCGAAACGCGTCTGGCAGTTCCATAACGATCCGCAGCACAGCTGGCTGCTGGATCTCTGAATTCCACTATCTGCACGGAGAGCAATAACGATGAGCGACGCCCCGGTAATCGGCCATTACATCGACGGTCAGGTGCAGGACAGCGGTAACGAGCGGCTCAGCAACGTCTTCAACCCGGCCACTGGCAGCGTGCAGGCGCGCGTCGGGCTGGCCAGCGACAAGACCGTGGACGAGGCGGTCGCCTCGGCCCTGAAAGCCTTTCCGGCCTGGTCCGAGCAATCGTCCCTGCGGCGCTCGCGGGTGATGTTCAAGTTCAAGGAGCTGCTCGATCGCCATCACGACGAACTGGCAGAAATCATCAGCCGCGAACACGGCAAGGTCTTTTCGGACGCCAAAGGCGAAGTCACCCGCGGCATCGAAATCGTCGAATATGCTTGCGGTGCGCCGAACCTGCTGAAGACCGAGTTCAGCGACAACATCGGTGGCGGCATCGACAACTGGAACCTGCGTCAGCCCCTGGGTGTTTGCGCCGGGGTGACGCCGTTCAACTTCCCCGTGATGGTGCCGCTGTGGATGATTCCGTTGGCGCTGGTTACCGGTAACTGCTTCATCCTCAAACCCTCCGAGCGCGATCCGTCCGCCAGTTTGCTGATGGCCCGTCTGCTGACCGAAGCCGGCTTGCCGGATGGTGTGTTCAACGTGGTCCAGGGTGACAAGACGGCGGTCGACGCCTTGCTGCAACACCCGGACATCGAGGCGATTTCGTTTGTCGGTTCGACGCCGATTGCCGAGTACATCCACCAGCAAGCCACTTCACGCGGCAAGCGCGTGCAGGCGCTGGGCGGGGCGAAGAACCACATGATCGTCATGCCCGATGCCGATCTCGATCAAGCGGCGGATGCCTTGATTGGCGCCGCTTACGGCTCGGCGGGCGAGCGCTGCATGGCGATCTCGATTGCCGTCGCGGTCGGCGATGTCGGCGACCGCTTGATCGCCAAACTGCTGCCGCGTATCGATCAATTGAAAGTCGGCAATGGCCTGCTGGGTGACACCGACATGGGGCCGCTGGTCACTGCCGAACACAAGGCCAAGGTTGAAGGCTTCATCGATCAGGGCGTGGCCCAGGGTGCACAGCTGATCGTCGACGGCCGCCACTTCAAGGTGCCGGGGGCCGAGAATGGTTTCTTCGTCGGCGCGACACTGTTCGATAACGTCACGACCGAGATGAGCATTTATCAGCAGGAAATCTTCGGCCCGGTGCTTGGCATCGTTCGCGTGCCGGACTTTGCCAGCGCCGTGGCCCTGATCAACGCCCATGAATTCGGCAACGGCGTGTCCTGCTTCACCAGCGATGGCGGCATTGCTCGCTCGTTTGCCCGCAGCATCAAGGTGGGCATGGTCGGTATCAACGTACCGATTCCGGTGCCCATGGCCTGGCACTCGTTCGGCGGCTGGAAGCGCTCGCTGTTCGGTGATCACCACGCATACGGCGAAGAAGGCATCCGCTTCTACAGCCGCTACAAAAGCGTGATGCAACGCTGGCCCGACAGTATCGCCAAGGGCCCTGAATTCAGCATGCCAACGGCCAAATAATTCACCTGTGCGGAGAACAACAATAATGAGCAAACCCCTGCGTTTCGCCCTGAACCGTATGGTTGCCCCACGTTTGTCCCTGCCCGCGTTCATCGAGTTGGCGGTGACCCTGAAGGCGGACGCCATCGAGATCCGCAACGACCTCAAAGGCGTCGAGATCGAGGACGGCACCGCGCCCGAGCGTGTGCGCGAGTTGTGCGCAGCCAAAGGCATCACCGTGCTGTCGATCAACGCGCTGTATCCGTTTGATGTGTGGAGTGACGAGCGCCGTGCGCAAACCTTGAAGCTCGCTGCCTATGCCAGGGACTGTGGCGCCCAAGGGCTGGTCATGTGCCCGTTGAACGATCGTGCCGACCTGCGTACCGAAGCCGAGCGCGCTTCAGGCCTGCGCACGGCATTGAGTCAGCTGGCGCCGATCCTGCGCGATCACGGCATCCTCGGTTTCATCGAGCCGCTGGGTTTCGAAGAATGTTCGCTGCGCCGCAAACGCACGGCCGTCGATGCGATCAAGGTCATCGGCGGGCTGGATGTGTTCCGCCTGGTGCATGACACCTTTCACCATCACCTGGCCAGCGAGCATGAGTTCTTTCCCGAGCTGACCGGGCTGGTGCACATCTCCGGCGTCGAGGATGCCGAGGCGCCGCTGGCGACCATTCGTGACGGCCATCGGGTGCTGGTGGGCGAGGGTGACATTCTCGGCAACGCGGCACAAATCGACACCTTGCTCAGCAGCGGCTACAGCGGCTACCTGTCGTTCGAACCCTTTGCTGACAGCGTCCATGGCCTGACAGATATCGAACGGGCGATCGGCGCGAGCATGGATCACCTGCAGAAATCTCAAGGTTGATGGAGATCCCCTGTGGGAGCGGGCTTGCCCGCGATGACGGCAGCACATTCAAGATTGATGTGTCAGGTAGATCGCTATCGCGGGCAAGCCCGCTCCCACAGTGATTGGTTTTCACCGCACACCCCGGATTCGGCCTCAAAGGAAGGTGCAAGCATGACCACAACAAGACTGACCATGGCCCAGGCCCTGGTGAAATTCCTCGACAACCAGTACATCGAGGTCGATGGGGTTCAGAGCAAGTTCGTCGCCGGGATCTTTACCATCTTCGGCCACGGCAACGTGCTGGGCCTGGGGCAGGCCCTGGAGCAAGACAGCGGTGACCTGATCGTCCATCAGGGCCGCAATGAGCAAGGCATGGCTCACGCGGCGATCGGTTTCGCCAAACAACACCTGCGGCGCAGGATCTACGCCTGTACTTCATCCGTGGGGCCAGGTGCGGCGAACATGTTGACCGCTGCCGCCACCGCGACAGCCAACCGCATTCCATTGCTTTTGTTGCCCGGTGATGTCTACGCCTGTCGCCAACCGGACCCGGTGCTGCAACAGATCGAGCAGTTCCACGACCTGAGTATCAGCACCAACGATGCATTCAAGGCTGTGAGCAAATACTGGGATCGCATCAACCGTCCCGAGCAACTGATGACGGCGGCAATCCACGCCATGCGTGTGCTCACCGATCCGGCCGAAACCGGCGCCGTGACCCTGGCCTTGCCGCAGGACGTGCAGGCCGAGGCGTACGACTATCCCGATTACTTCCTGCAAAAACGCGTGCACCGCATCGAGCGTCGTCCAGTCACCGAGGCCATGCTGGGTGATGCGCTGGCGCTGTTCAAAGGCAAGCGCAAACCGCTGGTTATTTGCGGTGGCGGGGTCAAGTACTCTGGCGCCAACAGCGCGTTGCAAGCGTTTGCCGAGCGCTTCGATATTCCCTTCGCCGAAACCCAGGCGGGCAAGAGTGCGCTGGTGTCCAGCCATCCGCTGAACGTCGGAGGCATTGGTGAAACCGGTTGCCTGGCGGCGAACCTGTTGGCCAGGGATGCTGATCTGATCATCGGTATCGGCACCCGTTACAGCGATTTCACCACCGCTTCGAAATCCTTGTTCAAACACCCCGAGGTTCAGTTCCTCAATCTTAATATCAGTCCCTGCGACGTTCTGAAACTCGACGGGGTGCAACTGCTGGCCGACGCCAAAACCGGCTTGAACGCCTTGGCTGATGCCCTGGGTGACTATCGCTCCAGTTGGGGTGATCAGCCGCGTCAGGCCAAGGCGCAACTGGATGAAGAAGTCGATCGCATCTATCAGGTGGAGTATCAGGCAAAGGATTTCGTCCCGGAAATCAACGACCACATGGACCCGGCCGTCCTGCGCGAATTCATCGAACTGACCGGTTCCTGCCTGACCCAGAGCCGCGTGCTCGGCGTGCTCAATGAAACCCTGGCGGACGACGCAGTGATCGTCGCCGCTGCCGGCAGCCTGCCTGGCGACTTGCAGCGCAGTTGGCGCAGCAAGGGTGTGAACACCTACCACGTCGAGTACGGCTATTCCTGCATGGGTTACGAGGTCAACGCCGCGTTGGGTGTGAAGCTCGCCGAGCCGGAGCGTGAGGTCTATGCGCTGGTCGGCGACGGCTCTTACATGATGCTGCACTCGGAGCTGGCGACCTCGATTCAGGAACGACGCAAGATCAACGTGGTGTTGCTCGACAACATGACCTTCGGTTGCATCAACAACCTGCAGATGGGCAACGGCATGGACAGCTTCGGCACCGAGTTCCGGTTCCGCAACCCGCAAACCGGCAAGCTCGACGGCGGGTTCGTGCCGGTGGATTTCGCCATGAGCGCAGCGGCTTATGGCTGCAAGACCTACAAGGTGACCACGGTCGAAGAACTGAAGGCGGCATTGGCCGATGCGCGCTTGCAGACGGTGTCGACGCTGATCGACATCAAGGTGCTGCCCAAAACTATGATTCACGGCTACCTGTCGTGGTGGCGGGTCGGCGTGGCGCAAGTCTCCACCAGCGCCCGCACCGAGGCGGTGGCCAAGACCCTGAATGAACGACTGGCCAAAGCCCGTCAGTACTGATTGCCCTGAACGAACAGCAACAAATCTAGGAGTCATTAAATGTCTTTGAAGCTTGGCGTCATCGGTACCGGGGCCATCGGCCAGGATCACATTCGTCGTTGCAGCCAGACCTTGCTCAATAGTCAGGTCGTCGCTGTAACCGACATCAACTTGCAGCAAGCCGCGAAGGTCGTTTCCGACCTGAAACTGACCGCCGAGGTCTATCCCGACGGCCACGCGTTGATCAAAGCGCCGGAGGTTGAAGCGATCCTCGTCACCTCCTGGGGCCCGAGCCACGAAGAGTTCGTATTGGCCGCGATTGCCGCTGGTAAGCCGGTGTTCTGCGAGAAGCCGCTGGCGCTCACCGCTGAAGGCTGCCGCAAAATCGTCGAGGCCGAAGTGGCCTACGGCAAACGCTTGGTCCAGGTCGGTTTCATGCGCCCGTATGACGAAGGTTATCGGGCACTGAAGGCCGTGATCGACAGTGGTCAGATTGGCGAGCCATTGATGTTGCACTGCGCGCACCGCAACCCGACCGTGGGTGAAAACTACAAGACCGACATGGCGATCACCGACACGCTGATCCATGAGCTGGACGTGTTGCGCTGGTTGCTCGACGACGATTACGTGTCAGTGCAAGTGGTGTTCCCACGCAAGAGCAGCAAGGCGCTCGCGCATTTGAAAGACCCGCAGATCGTGCTGCTGGAAACCGCCAAGGGCACGCGCATCGACGTGGAAGTCTTCGTCAATTGCCAGTACGGCTACGACATCCAGTGCGAAGTGGTGGGGGAGACCGGCATCGCCAAGCTGCCGGAGCCGTCCCAGGTTCAACTGCGTAGCGGGGCGAAGCTGTCCAACGCGATTCTGATGGACTGGAAGGATCGGTTCATCGCGGCGTATGACGTTGAGTTGCAGGCGTTCATCGATGGCGTGCGCGCCGGGCAGGTTGGCGGGCCTTCGGCGTGGGATGGCTTCGCAGCGGCGGTGGCGGCGGATGCGTGCATCGAGGCGCAGAACAGCGGAGCGATTGTCAAAGTTGCACTCCCTGATCGCCCCCGCTTCTACGGCTAACCGCAATACCTGTGGGAGCGGGCTTGCTCGCGAAAGCGGTCCTTCAGTCGACAAAGATGTTGCCTGACACACCGCCTTCGCGAGCAAGCCCGCTCCCACAGGGTCCGCGTTCTTTCAGGGGAAATACTTTCATGCGTATCGGACTTGTCGGTTACGGCCATGGTGGCCGGTTTTTCCATGCTCCGCTGATCAGCAGTTTGCCGGGTGCAACCTTCGTCGGTGTGGTTACCCGTTCAACGGAGCGGCGCCAGTTGCTGGCGGCAGAACACCCCGGCGTGCCGGCCTTCGACAGCATCGGCCAACTGGTCGAAGCCGAGGTTGATGTGCTGGTGGTGTCCACGCCGCTCAAAGGTCGCCCGGCGCTGGTGCTCGACGCCATCGAACACAATGTTGCGGTGGTCAGCGACAAGCCGTTCGCCGCCGACGCGCAACAGGCGCAAACCTTGATCACCATGGCCGAGCGCCAGGGTGTGCAACTGAGCGTCTACCAGAACCGGCGTTGGGACTCGGACTTTCTCACCGTGCGCAAACTCATCGAGTCCGGTGCGCTGGGCCAGGTCACCCGCTTCGAATCGCGAATCGAACGCTATTCGCCATCGTCGGTGAACAACGGCAGTGGCGGCGGTTTCCTGCGCGATCTGGGTAGCCATCTGGTGGATCAGGCGCTGCTGCTTTTCGGCCCCGTCACTCGGGTGTACGCCGAACTGGATTACGTCGAAAAAGGCCAGGTCTTCGACAACGGCTTCTTTATGTCCCTGGTTCACGTCAACGGCGTGACCTCGCACCTGGGTGGCAGTTGCCTGCAAAGCACTCCCGGCCCGCGCTTTCGCGTGACCGGAACTCAGGGTTGCTACAGCGTCGATGGCCTGGACGGGCAGGAGGCGTCGGTGCTCGCCGGGCTCACACCGAAATCCGAAGGTGAACGCTGGGGCGTGGAAGAGCATCGCCGCTGGGGCTGGTTCGAACAGGGCGAAGTGCGCGAAAGGGTTTCCTCCGAGCGCGGTTGCTGGAATCAGTTCTATTTACAGCTGCAAACCGCATTGCAGAGCGGTGGCCCAATGCCTGTGGACGCCCGTGATGCACTGGCGACCACCCGTGTGCTAGACGCTGCGCGGCTGAGTGCCGAGCGCCATCAGGTGGTGCAATTGAGCCCACTCGAACGTCAATGAACAAAATCATAATAAAATTCTAAAATGAGTTGATATGGAAAATATTTTCCAATAAAGTCATTTCCAGTGAGCTGCCTCGCTCCCGGTTCCGACTCTTTTCCCGCTTGTCCGCTTACTGAAATCGTCACGCCTTATCCATAAAAACCAACAAGAATGTGGAGAAAGACTTTTCATGAAGACCAAGATCCGTTTCGCCTCACTCGCCTTGTCCCTGATGTTCGCCAGTGGTGCCGCACTCGCTGACATGAAGATCGGCGTCAGCATGTCGCAGTTCGATGACACCTGGCTGACCTACCTGCGCGAATCCATGGACACAAAAGCCAAATCCTATCCCGATGGCGTCAAGCTGCAGTTCGAAGACGCGCGCAGCGACGTGGTCCGGCAGTTGAGCCAGGTGGAAAGCTTCATCAGTCAGAAGGTCGACGCCATTGTGGTCAACCCGGTGGATACCGCCGCGACCAAGAAAATCACTGAATCGGCGGTCAAGGCCGGCATTCCGCTGGTGTACGTCAACCGCCGTCCCGATGACCTGAACCTGCCCAAAGGCGTGGTCACCGTCGCCTCCAACGACCTGGAGGCGGGGCAGATGCAGATGCAATACCTGGCCGACAAAATGGGCGGCAAGGGCGACATCGTGATTCTGCTGGGCGACCTGGCGAACAACTCCACCACCAACCGTACCAAGGGCGTCAAAGAGGTGTTGGCCAAGTACCCCAACATCAAGATCGAGCAAGAGCAAACCGGCATCTGGTTGAGGGACAAGGGCATGACCCTGGTCAACGACTGGCTGACACAGGGCCGCAAGTTCGATGCGGTCGTCTCCAACAACGACGAGATGGCCATCGGTGCCGCGATGGCTCTGCAACAGGCCGGAGTGGAAAAGGGCAGTATTCTGATCGCCGGTGTCGACGGTACGCCTGACGGTTTGAACGCCGTGAAGAAGGGGTCTCTGGTCGTCTCTGTGTTTCAGGACGCCAAGGGTCAGGCAGACGGTTCGATCGAGACAGCAGTGAAAATGGCCAAAAACGAGCCGGTCGAGCCGGCCGTATGGGTACCGTATCGCTTGATCACGCTGCAAAACGTTGACCAGTTCAAATAGTCCGTCCGTTCAATAACAACAATAAACACGCAAGGTGGCAACCGCGACCTTGCTGATGGAGTACCTGATCATGTTCGCTTCAGCGACTGCTTCGAGCACCCCGTTGATGGGGGGGCAGCCAACCGCAATACCTGTCGATGAGCCGTACCTGTTGGAGATCGTCAACGTCAGCAAGGGATTCCCCGGGGTGGTGGCCTTGTCCGACGTACAACTGCGGGTACGCCCCGGTTCCGTGCTGGCCCTGATGGGCGAGAACGGCGCTGGCAAATCCACCTTGATGAAAATCATCGCCGGCATCTACCAGCCGGACGCCGGCGAACTGCGCCTGCGGGGCAAGCCGGTGGTGTTCGAAACGCCCCTGGCGGCGCTGCAGGCCGGGATCGCGATGATCCATCAGGAGCTCAACCTGATGCCGCACATGAGCATCGCCGAGAACATCTGGATTGGCCGTGAGCAGCTCAACGCTTTCCACATGATCGACCACCGGGAAATGCACCGTTGCACGGCGAAGCTGCTTGAGCGCCTGCGCATCAACCTTGATCCGGAAGAACAGGTCGGCAACCTGAGCATCGCCGAACGGCAGATGGTCGAGATCGCCAAGGCAGTGTCCTACGATTCCGACATCCTGATCATGGACGAACCGACCTCGGCCATCACCGACAAGGAAGTCGCCCACCTGTTTTCGATCATTGCCGACCTCAAGCGCCAGGGCAAAGGCATCATCTATATCACCCACAAAATGAATGAGGTGTTCAGCATCGCCGACGAAGTGGCAGTGTTCCGCGACGGCGCCTACATCGGCCTGCAACGGGCCGACAGCATGGACGGCGACAGCCTGATTTCGATGATGGTCGGGCGTGAACTGAGCCAGTTATTCCCGGTGCGCGAGACGCCGATCGGCGATCTGCTGCTGTCGGTACGCGACCTCAGGCTCGATGGCATTTTCAAGGACGTTTCCTTCGATCTGCATGCCGGCGAGATCCTCGGCATTGCCGGGTTGATGGGCTCGGGACGGACCAACATCGCCGAGGCGATCTTTGGCATCACCCCGAGCGACGGTGGCGAGATTCGCCTCGACGGTGAAGTGGTGCGCATTACCGATCCGCACATGGCCATCGAGAAGGGGTTCGCCCTGTTGACCGAGGATCGCAAGCTCAGCGGCCTGTTCCCGTGCCTGTCGGTGCTGGAGAATATGGAGATGGCGGTGCTGCCGCACTACGCCGGCCACGGTTTCATCCAGCAAAAAGCCCTGCGCGCCCTGTGCGAAGACATGTGCAAGAAGTTGCGGGTGAAAACCCCGTCGCTCGAGCAATGCATCGACACGCTGTCCGGCGGTAATCAGCAGAAGGCCTTGCTGGCGCGCTGGCTGATGACCAATCCACGAATTCTGATTCTCGACGAGCCGACCCGCGGCATCGATGTCGGCGCCAAGGCCGAGATCTACCGGCTTATCTCCTACCTCGCCAGCGAAGGCATGGCGGTGATCATGATTTCCTCGGAGCTGCCGGAAGTACTCGGCATGAGTGATCGGGTCATGGTCATGCATGAGGGCGACCTGATGGGCACCCTCGACCGCAGCGAAGCGACTCAGGAGCGAGTGATGCAACTGGCCTCGGGCATGTCCGTGGTTCACTAATGGATGCCGGCGCTGGCTCGGCCAGCGTCGACGATGCGATAGAAGGGTGAGTGGTTATGAACGCGATACTGGAAAACAAGCCAGCAACGGCACCGGTCAAGAGTCGTCGGCGCTTTCCGACCGAGCTGAGCATCTTCCTGGTGCTGATCGGCATCGGCCTGGTGTTCGAAATGTTCGGCTGGATCGTGCGCGACCAGAGCTTCCTGATGAACTCCCAGCGGCTGGTCTTGATGATCCTGCAAGTGTCGATCATTGGCCTGCTGGCAATTGGCGTGACCCAGGTGATCATCACCACCGGCATCGACCTGTCGTCGGGCTCGGTGCTGGCCTTATCGGCGATGATCGCTGCCAGCCTGGCGCAGACCTCGGATTTCGCTCGGGCAGTATTCCCGTCTCTGACCGACTTGCCGGTGTGGATTCCAGTGATTGTCGGGCTCGGTGTCGGGCTGCTGGCGGGGGCAATCAACGGCAGTATCATTGCGATCACCGGGATTCCACCGTTCATTGCCACCTTGGGCATGATGGTCTCGGCCCGTGGCCTGGCGCGTTACTACACCGAAGGCCAGCCGGTGAGCATGCTATCGGATTCCTACACGGCCATCGGTCACGGCGCGATGCCGGTGATCATTTTCCTGGTGGTGGCGGTGATCTTCCACATCGCGCTGCGCTACACCAAGTACGGCAAATACACCTACGCCATCGGCGGCAACATGCAGGCGGCGCGTACGTCCGGTATCAACGTCAAACGCCATCTGGTCATCGTCTACAGCATCGCCGGGTTGCTGGCGGGACTGGCGGGCGTGGTCGCTTCGGCCCGTGCTGCCACCGGGCAGGCCGGGATGGGCATGTCCTATGAACTGGATGCGATTGCCGCAGCGGTTATCGGCGGTACCAGCCTGGCGGGCGGGGTGGGGCGCATCACCGGCACCGTCATCGGTGCACTGATCCTTGGGGTGATGGCCAGCGGGTTCACTTTCGTCGGGGTCGATGCCTACATCCAGGACATCATCAAGGGCCTGATCATCGTAGTCGCGGTGGTTATCGACCAATACCGTAACAAGCGCAAACTCAAGCGCTGAATTTGACTGCAAAAACAGCGAGGGCCAGTTCTGGCTCTCGCTTTGCATTACCCCCCATCACGTATTGAAGTAAAACTGGAAACTGCTTGCCATCGATTCCAGGCTATCAACTGGGGGATCGGGCGGCACCGTTGGCGGGATCTCCCTCAGCAATCATCTGCTTGAGGCATTCACGCTCTTCAGCTCCGGGTAGCACTCCGGTCGTAGTCGCCTCCAGCACTGTGATTCCCTCTGCGTTGAGTATTCTGACCTCGGCTTTTGCGTGACCGCGTTCATCGATGTCAGTGATGAGCCAGTGGCAGGTGATCTGTTCTCCCGCATACACCGGTCGTTTGAATGCGAAAGTCATCCCGGTTGCCAGCCAACCGATTTGCCCGCCAATTTCGGTGACGAGGCTGGCTGTCAGAAGTCCGTGGGCGATGGGCTCCTTGAACCTGCATATCACGGCGTAGCGCGTATCACAGTGAACCGGATTGTAGTCTCGTGAAATCTGCGCGAATTGACGAATATCGTCATCTGAAAAGCAGCGGACTATCGTGAAGCGGTCTCTGACCTGGAGGCCTTCGGCAGCGCGTTCTCTCGGACTCTTCATAACGACTTCCTGGCTAAAAAGTGTGTTCGGGGCCAGGAAATGTTCCTGCCTCCACCTCAAGTGCAAAATCCCTTGCCGCGGTGTGAAGTACCGAACGAAGGTCGGCGTACTGTTTGACGAATCGCGGCATGCGGCCGGTGCGTAGTCCAGTCATGTCCTGCCAGACCAGAACCTGAGCGTCGCACTGGTTGCCAGCGCCAATCCCGACGGTCGGAATTGAAATCGCTTCGGTGATCGCTCGACCTACATTACCCGGCACCATTTCGATCAAGATAGCGAATGCGCCAGCTGCTTCTAACGCTTTGGCACTGTCTATCAGTCGCTGCGCGTCCTCACCCCGGCCCTGAACGCGATAGCCACCTAATTGATGCTCCTGCTGTGGTGTGAAGCCGATGTGCGCCATGACGGGTATGCCTGAACTGGCGAGTTTCTCGACTTGAGGTAGTACTTCGATCCCCCCCTCAAGTTTGACCGCATGCGCACCGGCCTCTTTCATGAATCGCACGGCAGTGTGGAAGCATTGCTCCACCGAGCCCTGGTAAGAGCCGAAAGGAAGGTCGGCAATCACCAGTGCCCGTTGAGTCGAGCGGGTGACGGCGCGAACCAGAGGGATCAGTTCGTCAACGGTGACGGATAACGTGGACTCGTTGCCATAAACGTTGTTGGAGGCCGAGTCGCCTACCAGCAGGACGGGTATTCCGGCTTCTTCGAAAATGGCTGCGCTGTACATGTCATACGCGGTGAGCATTGCCCATTTCTGGCCCTCCACTTTCATCTGTTTCAGGTGCGGTATTCGGATGCGTGTCGTCTGCCGGGCGAGAGGGGTGTTGCCATAGGGTGAAGGCTGATCGTTCATGGGAGGCTCGTTGAAGGTGAATTAACCCAGCAGTTGTTCGGCAAACAGAGCCACTGCGATGAGGATCATGGCCGCTCCAGAAAAACGACTGACCAGGCGTGCGGCGGCCGGGCGTGCCCGAAGAACAACCTGCGAGCCAAATCCGACCAGAAGGTAGATCACGCCACAACTGAAAGTGTGGACGAGCCCGAGTGCAATCATCTGCATCGGTACAGGCCAGGGTGCAGTGGCGTCGGCAAATTGAGGCAGGAGCGCCAGGAACAGCAGAAACACTTTTGGATTCAGCCCGCTGACGCAAAGCCCTTTGAGCGCCCAGCGCTTCCATGAGCCTGACGCCTGAACCTCATCCGCGTGCGGTGTGGCGGGGCGCACGAGCATGTTGATACCCAGCCAAAGCAGGTAACCCGCCCCGGTAATCGTTAGCACGGACATGGCCACGGGGTGGTTGGCGACCAGAGTGCCAACACCGCCGGCTACCACCATTGTGGCGATCAAGTGGCCGGACAACAGTCCGCCGACAGCGGGTATGACGACTCGATGCTTCAAACCGGCCGATATCGCGTAGGCCCAATCGGCTCCGGGTGTGATGACGAACAAAATCGACACCGCCCAGAAGGCAACAAAAACACTGAAGGTCATGGCGTCACCTGCGCCGGTTCATCATTCACCGCGTAATTCATCATCCCGTCTCTCACATCAAAGGCCGCCCCTCTTGTTTTCTGAAGAGGGGTACGGTTGTTAATGATCGGAGGAAGATTAATGAAATATGGTTAGAATTATCTTTCAAAGATGGTCGTTTTTAGTTTGTAGATTGGGAGATTGTTCTGCATGGACAGAATTGACCGGAAGATTCTTGCTGAGCTGCAAAAGGATGGCCGTCTTTCGGTCACTGAGCTTGCCGAGCGAGTTGGGTTGAGCCTTTCCCCTTGCCATCGGCGAGTACGGGCACTGGAAGAGTCAGGTGTGTTGCTTGGCTACAGGGCACAGCTGGACCCAGGCGCACTCGGCCTGAATTTTTCAGCGATGGTGTTTGCCACGCTTCGTGAGGGCGACCGGCAGGCTGTCGAGGCTTTCGAGACGGCGCTCGTTGAGATCCCGCAAGTGGTCGATGCCCAGAGGTTATTTGGGGAGCCGGACTACCTGCTGCACGTCATCACTCAGGATTTGCCAGCCTTCCAACAGCTATACGATGAGAGCCTTTCGACCTTGCCCAACGTACAACGGTTGACCTCGACCCTCGTTATGAAACGGGTCATTCAGGATAGGCCGCTTCCTTTGTGATGGTGGTAAAACGCAGGTACAGGCGGCGTGTCGTCTTGACGTCGTCTAGAGAGGGCCTTACGGTTTTTTAATCGGGCCTGGCAATCACCCACCGGCTTGCCTACCACTTTCACGTCCACATGCCCATCATCCTGCTTGTTGGGAAAGCCCCGACAGAACTATCGATCATTCAACAACTCGGCGACCCCGCGCGTGATGAATTCCAGGTTTTCATCCAGCTTGGTCAGTGAGTTGCGGATTCTGGCTCCGTCTTCAGCGGGCCCATGCAGCTGTTCAATCCAAACGGACAGATCTTCCACGGCCGCAGCTATGGCGAGTTGGTTTTCGTTGAGTTTGTAGATCAGGGAAGGGACGAGGTCGTTGGTCGGCATGGCTTGATCCTCCTGTAGGAGCGAGCTTGCTCCGGGCGGCGTTCCGACGATGGTCGTTAACGATGCCGCGTGTTTACTGACTAAACGCAGCGCTCTTGAGCCATAGCTTGGCAGGCAGCAAAAAGCCCGCGCGGTGGCGGGCTTTTTGTGTGGGGTCAAATCCTTTTGTCCGTTTAATCTGCGCTCCATTCTGTGAGCGTTTCGTGAAAAGCATGTCGCTGGAATGAAAAAACCTGCTCAGTGGCCGCCTGTCTGCGATGTAGCACTGATCCATCAGTCGAGGTCGCCACCTGGAAGAAGGACCATGGATCATGTCAGTGCCCTGACATGCACCTCAGGCGTAAACTAAACACGGTGCAGCATGCACTGAAAAGCGCTGCACGTGGAGGTGAGCCATGCGCTCAATACCCGTTTGCACCTCGATCGCACTGGTTGCGCTGTTTATGGTGCCAATTGCCACCGCAGCGTCTTCGGTCGAAGTCGAATTCAAGAACCCCGAAAAATTCAGCGATGCCAGCCTGGATAGTCCAGGTTATGAGCGTGGTGCCGATGCTTTTGTCATGAAAGAGCTGCGCAGCTACATCCAGAAGCTTGGCGAACGGTACCTGCCAGCCGGCCAGCAGCTGCAAATTGAAATACGTAACATCGATCTGGCCGGTCGTTACGAACCCTGGAGGCTAAATGCCTATCAGGTGCGCTTCATGCGCGACATTACCTGGCCGAGCATCGATCTGCATTACGTGCTCAAACAAAACGGCCAGATCGTGAGCCAGGCCGACGCCAGGGTCATGGATCAGCTCTACCTCCAACGTCCGGGGCGCGCCAACAGAAGTGACAGACTCTACTCCGAGAAGGCCATGCTCTCGGACTGGTTCCACAGACAATTCGCCGGGCAACATCAGACCGGGTTGAATTGAACCACTCTGCATTGTGAATCACCCTTGCGACATGGGAGGCATGGGGCAGAAACGAAAAGCCCGGCACTGGCCGGGCTTTCTGTAGATGGGCCAAATCCCTTTGGCTGAGTGCATTGTGCCTGGCAGGTGTGACGAAGGTGTGACAGGGCAGATACGAAAAGCCCAGTACCGGGTGTCGGTTCGGCTGGTTGCGATTGGCCTACCGCAACGAGCGATAGGTAATGGGGTCGACGTAAGGCGTCTGCAGGTCCCGCTCCGGGATCTCCCAGATGATTTGCCTTGGCGGCGTTTCCTTGGAGGCCGGGTTGTTCAGGTAGCTGTTGGCAGCGCCAGAGAACGCTCCGCCGTCTTTGGCGAAGTTGCCTATGGGGGCGCCCAGCGCCTGCTGCAGAAACCCGGCGAAGTTGGAGTTGCGTGAGAATGAAGTGCCGATGAGCACGGTATCGGGGAGGTCGGCATCGCCAAAGAGGTCTGCCTCTGTGTCAGGGCTGGTGGCTGATGCTACGGGAAGTTCGTGGGTGCTGGTCTGGGCGACCATTTCGGGGGCGGGTTGCCATTTGAGCGGCAGCCAGTCGATGCCCGCCAGATGGACCAGATCGCCAGGTCGCACCGCGAGCGGGGCATGACTTTCGTTGAACGACCTGCGTGGCGTTGCGCTGATGCCCAGGGTCTTCAGGCGCTGCGCGATGGCCTCGGCCGCCGCCTTCGCGCCGGATTCGCTCCAGTGCGTATCGGTGCGCAACCAGGCACTGGCCCCCAGTGGCGTCAGCGCAGCGGTGAGGTCCAGATTCGACACGCCAGCCACAGCCAGCTTCGAGGTCCAGGCCTGGATGCGCCCTTCGAGAGCGGCTGGGCGGTGCAGTGCGCAACGCTGCTCAGCAGCGATGCGGCTCTTGTCTGGAACGATGACCACCAACAGGCGGATGCCACGCTGGGAGAGCTGCTGCTGCAGATCGATCACTGCCTGGACTTTGGCCTCGGCATTGCGCTGCGCGTGATGATGGACCTTGAGCTCATCGGCCAAAAACAACCAGTCAGGACAACCCGGGCGAACCCTCGGCCCGGTGTCACCGAGGAGCAGCCAACTGACACCGCGCTCCAGTTCGGCGAAGGTCGTGGGGAGTTGAGCGTTCGACAGTTCCTTGGCGATCCGATGCGTGATATCGCCATCAAAAAACTGCGGAGCCTGCACTTTATCGGCCGACAGCGAGATCTGCCCTGAAACGATCAGGCTGCCAGAGGACAGCAGTCCGACGAACAGGAATATCAGCAGCGCCACGCCTGCCAACCGACTGCTGCGTGTCGCCAGATCATCTGGCTGAGTGGAGGGCGGGGTGTGCCTTGGGATCGTCATCAGAATTGGAAGTACAGGAAGGGTACGGTTTCGCGACTGGCGATCAGGGCGAACGACAGCATGAAACCGGCGATGGGCCAAAGGGTGGCGGCGAAGAGCACAAGGCCGCCCGGTCGTTTCTCACAGTAAGGGCGCAGCAGCGGTGCGACGATACCGAACACCCCCAGCAACCCCGCGAGGCCGTGTACCGGGCGCAGGGTCGCGGACAGTTCGTCACCGAGGGCGATGCCCTGCAGGCCGAACTGTCCGGCGTACAGGTTCAGCGCGCCATGAAAGTCGGGGGCGCGGAACAGTGTCCAGGCCAGGCAGACGAACAACAATGTCAGTCCATGGGACAGCACCGGCGGTACTGAGGGCCGGGTGGAACGGCTCCAGGCACGATCAACGCATAACGCCAGGCCATGGGCGCAGCCCCACAGCAGATAGTTCCAGCTGTCGCCACCGTGCCAGAGTCCGGCGATGGCCATGATCAGGAACAGGTTGCGGTAGGTTTTCCAGGTGCCGTTGCGATTGCCGCCCAGCGGAATATACAGATAGTCACGTAGCCAACTGGACAGCGACAGGTGCCAGCGGCGCCAGAAGTCCTGGATGCTGTTGGCCAGATACGGACGGTCGAAGTTCTCGGGAAAGTGAAAGCCCAGCATCAATCCCAGCCCAATGGCCATGGCGCTGTAGCCGGCGAAGTCGAAGAACAGTTGCAACGAATAGGCAAGGCAGCCAACCCAGGCGTCGAGGAAACTGGGGGCCGGCAAACTGAACGCCACATCGACCACGGGCGACAGGGTGTCGGCCACCAGGACCTTCATGCACATCCCGACCATACACCTGCGTGCGCCCAGCGAGAAATTCTGCAGGTTGAAGTAACGTTGATTCAGCTCACGCCGAACCCAGTCATAGCGAATGATGGGGCCGGCGACCGAATGGCCGAACATCGAAATATAGGTGGCGTAGTTGATGAAGCTGCGTTCAACCGGCACGGTATGGCGATGCACATCCACCAGATAGGAAATCGCCTGCAAGACGATAAACGACAGCCCGGCCGGCATGATGACCCGCTGCCAGTCCAGGGGCATGGCGCCATACCAGGTGGCGGCATCGATCAACGTGCCGGCTACGATGTTGGCGTACTTGTACCAGCACAGCACCGCCGTATTGAGCACGATCAGCGTTGCGAGCAACCGCACGCGGCCCTTGCCTTCTTCCCGCAAGGCGTCAATCAGCAAGCCGCCGACCCATGCCGTGATCGTCAGCGCCACATGCACAGCGAGGAACCGTGGGCTCAACCAGCCATAGAACAGCCAGCTGCCGATCAGTAGCGTGACGTTGCGCCAGGCGGCCGGGGACAGTGCATAGGCACACAGGAACAGCGGCAGGAACAACGTCAGAAACTCGAGAGAAGCAAAAACCATGGTGGTGGCGCGATCCGATCAGTGGGCCAGGACGTCAGTCGCGAGCAACAGGTAAGGGCCATTTGCGCCAGGCAGCAGCACAACGCTGTAGCGCTCGCCAGCCTTGAGCTGACCCAGGTCAAGCGGGGCACCGACGTTGGTTTGGGCGCAGACCAATTGAACCGACAGGCTGACCGGGTTGATTGCGCGACGTTGCACGCTGCCGTCGGCCACCTCCTTGAACAGCTCGGCGTTTTTCCCGGCAGCGCGCAAACCGGCCTGGGTGCACGCGGGATCGGCGCTGATAAACGCCAGCGAGGCTCTCAGGCTATTGAAGTCGTCGGGCTGCTCACGGATGACGACCTGGCGGATACCTTGTGCGCTGTCCGGCAAGGCGATCACGCTGGCGAACTCGCCTGCCGCCACCTGGATGTCCAGCGGCTGGCTCTTGCCGTTGCGTTCCAGGGTGCCCTTGATCGGCTGGTTGGCGGGCACGGGCAGGTAGTCGGACACGGCATTGCTGCCTTCCAGCTTGAGGCTTGCCCGCGAGCCTTCGGCCAGCAGGTGCAGGGGGCGGTCGGCGGCGTTGATAAAACGCAGGAAGGCCGAGTCCTGATCCGGGCCCGTCGGGTACAGGGCAATGTCGGCGGCCTCGGCGTGCAGGCTGAGCATCAAGGGCGCGAACAGCGCCCAGCTGAATGCGGATCGGATCATTTGCCGGCTCCCGTGCTGCTGACGCGCTCGGCGGGCAGTTTGGCCAGGGCATCACCGATTGCATTGCCCCAGGATTGATAACCGGCGACGGTGAAGTGCTGCCCGTCGGTGGTGATCCACTGCCCGGGTTTGGAGAGCGTCAGCGAATCGATATAGGTACAAGGCGCCACGTTCGCGGCCAAAAACTGCGACATCAATTGAGTGCGGGCATCATTCTTCTGGTACATGCCACCGGCTTTGCCCCAGGCCGGGCCCACCCAGGCGCAACGGGTCCCGGTGGCCGCGATGGCCTTGGCCAGGCCGGTGACGCTTTGCCATGCCCAGGCCTTCGGGAACACCGGCTTGTCATAGGACGCCATGGTGTCGCCGATGACCAGTACCACCAGGTCGGGCTTGTCGGCGGCGATCAGGTCCTGGATCGGTGTGGTGGTTGCCTCGCGCCCTTTGATCACAATCTTGTCGTTGCCTTTGCGCTCGGCACCGCAGTCGACCTTTTTGCTGATCAGCCAGTCACCGGCGCTGGCGCCGCAGGCACCGATGGAATGGACCTGGGCGCCTTGGCGAGTCAGGTTGTCGTGCAGCGGCTCCAGCAAATGGTCCGCGAGGCTCATATGGCTCTCCCCAAGGACAAGGAGAGTCAGACCGGCAAGGGCAGAAGTGGGCATCGAAAGCTCCAGAATGATCAGTTGGAATAAGGCGAGGTGTACGGGCTGACCGGCAGGCTCATGGGGCCGCCGATCTCTTCGAACTGGTAGCGCAAGGACAGGGCACCGCTGAGTTGTTGGTAGTCGCGGGCGTTGTCCAGGCCCAGATTGGCGCCCAGCAGGAAGTTTGAAGCGACCTTGTATTCAGCCGCCGCGGCGACGCTGTAGCCGATCCCGGTTTTGTTTTGCCCTGCGTAGCGCAGGCCCGAGGCCGCCTGCAGGGCTTTGTCGGTCGGGAAATAGTCGACGCTGTCCTGCTCGAAATGCTGCACGCCGACCGAGCCCTTGACTTGATACGTCAAGCGCCCGGTGCGTTGTGCCCAGGTCACCGGCACACCCAGGGCGAAGAACGTCTGCGGGCTGAAATAGCCGCCGTGGCCGTAGGTGAAAAAGTCCTGATTGTTGGCGTAGCTGATGCCGGTCATGCTCAGGCCGACGGTCAGCTTGCTGTCCGTTGCATTTTGCAGGTACCAGTACACACCGCTGCCCAGTTCACTGCGGCTGTTGGATTCGACATGGTTGCCCAATAGCTGGTGCCAGGAGGCGTAGCCATAGGCGCCGACTTCGTTGTCGTCATAGCTCAACTGGCCACGCCCGCCGTTGGCGGTCACACCGCCCCAGGACTGCCCGCTGCGTTTGTCCGTGGCGCCGGCAAACGAGGTGAGGCTGTCAGTCACCGGACGCCGGGAAACGCTCACCCCGTAGCGGACATTGGAGGCGTCGCTGATGGGGCGATCAACGCTGATGCCGCCGGTGGCGGTGGTGTATTTGAAGCCGAGCGGGGTGGTGCCGAGATCGGCTTTGAGCCCATCCGCGGGCCGTTGCATGGCGACGGAAAGGCCGACACCCTCGGCTTTCTGCGAGCCGACGCTGCCGCTCTGCGCACCGTTACCGAAACGCGACAGCGCCTCGCCGCTGGCACTGCCGGCGTTCAGCCAGACCGGCGTCACGCGCAGGGCGACGCGGCTTTCATCCAGCGGAATACTGATTTCCAGCGGTGTTTCAACATCGGTCAGTTTGCTCAACCCCGACTCACTGTTGTTGCTGCGAATGCTCACGCCCTGGGTGACGTAGGCACTGCGCTCCTGAAGGATTTTATTCAGCGCCAGTTGCGCGGGGCTGATGTCCTCGCTCACCAGTGCTGCGCGCGGCAGCTGCGACTCGAATGGATTGCTCGCCTGCTGCGGCCTTGGCGGGGCGTCGATGCCAAAAGGGCTGTGAGACCTCACGCTGCCCGGCATCTCCTGAGCCGGTGGCGGGATCGCTGCCAACAAGGTGTCGCGACTGACCTCGCTACGTGGACCCGACACCCCGGCAAAAGGGTTGGGCGCCACTGTCGAACCTGCCAGTTGGCCGCCCTGGTTTCTGCGTTTCTCGCTCTGTTCGATGGCCACTGCCTTGCGCAGCAGATCGGCGGCCATGCCGGTCTTGCCCATGTTCTGGTAGAGACGTGCGGCCTCGGTCAGCGTTTGAGGGTTACCGGATTCGGTCTTGAGCAGCTGTTGCAGCGCCTGTTCGGCAAAGGCCGTGTCATGTGCCAACACCGCCGCGTCGGCAGCACCCAGCAGCAGTTGCGGGTCGCTGGGCTGGCGCTGCAACAGCGGTTTGTAGAGTTCGAGGGCTTTTGCCGTGTCGCCGTTGGCCGAGTACATCCGCGCCAGGGCCGCGACGGCAGCGCTGTCACCGGGACGTTGCGCCAGTGCGGGCGCCAGCGTGTCATAGGCGTTGGCCAGATCGCCGCGTTCACGCAGCTGGTCAGCCTGGCGGATGCGATAGCGATACAGCAGGTCGTCGAAACGCTTGCGCGCGGGCGCGTTCAGGGGCCTGTTCTGAAGGTCGCGCAGAATCTCGTTGACCTGGGCGTCTTCTCCGGATTCAAGCAGGACAGCGGCGTATTGCAGGATGAAGTCCGCCGAGGGCGCCGTGGTGTTTTGCAACTGGCCGCGCATGAGGGCCAGTGCACGGGTCGGCTCACCGACGGCGACATAGGCCGAGGCCAGGCTCGCGGTGCGATCCGGGCTGTTGTCGGCCATCGGCTGAATACGCTCGAGCAGGGTCAGGGCTTCCTGGCGCTGTCCGCGCTTGCCCAGGTCGATCGCCTGGCTGAGTTGCAGGTTGAGGCTGACATCTGCGGCCAGCGCTTGCATGTCCGGGGTGCGCTGGTCGGGACGCACGCGTCCCAAGGTGGTCTGGGCGGCTTTCCACTCACCCATCTGGACCGACAGCAAGGCGCTGACGTAAAGCGCATCGGCATTGTCGGGGTGGGCCTGGAGCATGGCGTTGATCAGGTCCCGAGCCTTTTGCGGTTCGCCCATCGCCAGGTTCAGGCGGGCCAGGGCGAAGCGCGTCCAGATGTTGTCCGGTTCGTAGCGCAGCGCGTCTTGCAGGGCGTTGCGCGCAGCGGGCAGATCGTTGCGCTGTTCGGCGAGGGCGGCCTGTTGCGTCGCGCGCAAGGCTTGCAGGCGTGCGGACTGGCCGATCCTGGTCTGTCCAGTGGCTGGCAGAGTGTTGATCAGTTGCAGGGCTTCATCGTTCTTGCCGCTCTTGAGCAGCACGTTGACCAGCCCTTCCTGTGCTTGCGGGTCGTCGCGGCGCAGGCTCAGCACCTGGCGATAGTTGCCCTGAGCGTCATCGAACTGGCCCGCGCTGGCCTGAATGTCCGCCAGGGCGAGGCGAGCGTCGACCCCGTTCGGGGTCAGGCGCAGCGCCTGGTTTACCAGGGCTTGTGCCTGGGCTGTCTGGCCTTTGGCCTGGGCGTCCCGAGCCTGCTGCAACGCAGACCAGTAGCGCACTTCGTTCAACGCGACTTGCCACTGGCTGCCGCCAGGTTGTCGCGTGGCCTGACCCAGGAGCTTTTCCGCTTCGGCCAAGCGGTGTTGCTGCTGGCGAACAACTCCAAGGCCACCCAGCGCGTCGGCATCGTCGGGGCGGGCTTTCAGGCGCGCTTGAAAAGCCTGTTCAGCGGTGGCCTGATCACCTTCCTTGAGCGCCTTCAGGCCACGCGCGACTTCGGCGGGCGGTTGCCATGCCTTGCTGGCCGTCGTTGCCAGCTGTTGCTTGCCCTTGTTCATCTGCGCGCGGATTTCCGCGTCATCCGGATGCGTCTTGAGGTACGCCTCGAACAATGGCACTTGTGCCGGATTGGGCGGGCCGATCCAGGTCAGCGCCAGGCGCCAGCTTTCGTCGGCATCACCGGCAATGTCGGTACGCTGGGTCAGCGCGGCCAGGGCGCGGATGCCCTCGGCACGACTGTCTTCATGGCGCACCAGATGCTTGGCGTAAAACAGCGCGACGATCGAGTCATTGGGCATCTCACGTTGCAGGCGCTGAAATCCGCCGCGTGCTTCGGCCCAGTCAGCCTGATTGAAGGCAAGGTTGTTGTAATACTCGCGGCCGATCGTACCTTGAGGCGGACAGCCATCGAACAGCGAGCGAAACAAGACGGTCGCCTTGTCACGCTCACCGGCATCGACGAGGCGCCGAGCCTCTTCCAGGCGCTGCTGGTTCTGCGGTTGTGCCAGGGCGATGTCCTGCGCCAGTTGCAATGCCTGCCGAGGCGCTGGCTGGATGGCCTGCAAGCGGGCGAGGTATTGCTGCGCCTGTTGTGGCTTGCCCTGTTGCACGCCGATCAAGCCCAGGCCATACAGTGCGTCAACCTGGACCGGGTCCAGCAACAGGACTTTCAGCCAGACTTCCGCCGCGCGTTGAGGGTTGTTGTGCAACTGCCAGTACTGCCCTTGCTCGACGAGTAATGTCTGTGGCGTCGGACTTTGAGCGTGGGCAGCAGCGGCCGTCCACGCGCTCATGACGGCGATGGCTAGCGTGCGGTGGTGCGGGTGCATGCGGTCTCCCAGGAGAGTTTCAGCGTTCCGTCTTCCCGGAATCGATATTGTTTATCGGCCCAGCCGAGCGCGAACAGGCTGAGCATCAAGTCGTAGTAACGCGGCGCACCGGCGGCGGCATCAGGCCTGGCCAGCGCTTCGCGCAGGGCGAGTTCCACGCGGCTTCGTTGTTGATCGGCCAACTTGGGTTGCCCCTTGGCCTGAAGGTAGGGAATCAGTGCGGCCCGGAATCCGAACGGGCTCTGACCCTGAACACTGCCGTGGAGAACCTGGACTGTTTCCGGGGGGGAACCCGTCGCGACAGTGCTGCGGGCCATACCGTCCAGCCGCTTGAGCAGCAGCGCTGCCAGCGGTTCGGAGGTATCACTCATGCCCAGCCAGAGGTACACGCGAATGGCGTCGTAGCTGCCCGTGTCGCCATTGACCGGATCGCTGACGAAGACACCCGATTGCGCTGAAGTGCCTTGATAACCGACCCAGTCGGCGACGAAGCCGTGGCGGCTGGATTGGGCAATCATCGTCGCGGTGTTGTGGGCAATCGCTTGCCACGGCCCGGACGGTGCTTCCTTGGCCAGCCGCCGTAACAGCGGCAGTGGCAGGTAGCTGGGGTTCAGGCGCCAGAGTGCGTCCGGCTGGACGAAACCCTGTGGTCCAGGCAATACCATCGGGCCCAGCCCGGGTAGGTTGATGACCAATTGCGCTTCGATCGTCGCCATCAGGTGCAGGGCGTCCTGGCGATAGTCCGGCCGATGCCACAGGCGTGCGGCTTCGAGCAGGGCGTAGGCGATCCACAGGTCGGCGTCGGCGGCCGAATTGGCGTCTTGCAGGCGCCACTGACCGTCCGTGCCTTGCCCCCATAACCAGCCCGGCAGGCGTGTGGCGATGTCTGCGCCGGCGAGGTTGGCCGAGGTCCAGCGCCAGAGCGTGTCGAAGCGTGGCTGATCGTTGCCGATCAGCGCAAAGAGCATGCCGTAGGACTGCCCTTCAGAGGTGCTGTGATTGCTCTTCAGGCTCGATTCGAGAACCCGGCCGTCGTCCTGGACAAAGCGCGTTGCGTAGGTTTGCCAAAGTGGCCAGGCTGGCGACTCGCAGGATTGTGCGGCCGCTATCGCCGGCGCCAGCAGGGCAAGCGCAAGCACGGCGCTCAGCCTGCGCGCGTTACCGCGCAGGCCCTGGCGAAGTGAAGTACCCCGGCTGCTCATGGACGACACAGGCCTGTGCGGCTCATTGGCCAAGACGACGTTTGGCCCGCAGGCGCAGGGCCAGGTAGGCCATCGAAGCCAGCAGCAGGACCCCGAGGAGGGTGAACAGCATGAGCGCCATTACGTTCTGCGAGAGGTACCACTGCAGATAGCGCAACGGACCCAGGCGCCCGACGTAGTAATCCTGTTCGGCGACCAGCGATTCGACATGCTTGCCCCTGACCACCACCAGGCTGCCTTGCAAATCCTGGGCATTTTCTTCGCTGCTGAGCAGGGCGTTGGTCACGTCGGCCAGGCCGCCGGGCCTTGTGCCGGCGATAAACACCACGCTGCGCCCACTCTTGAGCGGCGATTCGAATCCGGTCAGATAAGCACTGCCGTCTTCGGCACTGAACCTGAAGCTGCTGCGCGCTTCACGCAGATTGGTCTTCGTATCCGGGCTGATCCAGTTGCGCAGGCGCAAGGGCAGGTCAGACAGTTCAAAGTACTGCGCAGCATCTACGTCCCTGGCCGGCAGAAGGTTTTGCCATTGCTCCAGCAGCGGCTGATTGTTGCCCGAGGCGAGCACCAGCAAATCCCGGTCGCTTTGCTCGGCCACCTGGTCGGCGTGGACCACCTTCACGCCGGTGGCCGGATAACCGGTGGAGTCGCCGAAGCGGCCCAGCAGGGTCAGATAGGCACTCAGCTCGGCCGGGGCTGGCTCGTTGGGCAGGATCACCGATGTTTCCGACAGGTCGGCCATGCGGGTGAACGGGAAGCCACTGTCCTTGAACACCCCGAGGTTGGGCATGGCCATGAAATGCTCGTACTGGCTGAGGTCCAGGGTCGAGTCCGGGTCGATCACGCCGCGCATGTTGTCGATGATGATGTCGCGGCATTCGCCCTGTTTGATGTAGTCATACATGAAGCGAAATTGCAGGCGCGATTGCAGCGCGACTGAATTGAGCGGCAACAGCATGCGCGACGTGCGGGCCAGGCTGTCGTCGGTCTTGAGCATCGACAGCAGGCTATCGCTGTTGCCGAGTTTCTCGATCGAAGGCAGGTCGATCGACTTGATGAAGGTGTCGTTGAAACTGATCAGCAACGAAGAGTTGGTGGAGACCGGTTGCGGCGTGTAGCGGTATTTCAGGTCAAGTTGCGCACCGGGCTCACGCCAGTTGAACAGGTCGGGTGGCAGGCGTAGCGCAACCGTCATTTGTCCCGGGTTATATCCCGACACATTGAGTTCTGCGGGCTTCGCCAGTTCACCCAGGCGAACCGGGCGATCGGACGGCAGCCAGTTTGGCGCGTCGTACGGTTGGCGTGGCTTGAGCGAGTCGATCCGGTCGATCACCACGCTCTGCCCGGAAAAAGCCGAGCCGCCGAGGGCCAGCGCTGTCGCGGCGACCTTGAGATCGGCGCCATCGCGCCCGGAGACGATCAACAGTTTGCCCTGGGCATCATTCGGGTTGCTCACCAGGGTCAACGTCGGCCCCGTGGCCTCTTTGATCGGCAAGCCGCTCAAGGCCGTTGATTCGCTGCCGCTGACAAACACCACCGCGTTGCCTTTGGCCGGCAGGCTGGTGAGGCTGGCGGGGAAGGTTGCGCCACGGTAGCTGGCCAGGGCGCCAAACCAGGACGACAGGATACCGGCGGCCTCAAGCTCAGGACCGCCCGGGCGCGCGGCGAACACGAAGGGCAGTGTCAGGGGCGAGGCGTCTCGACGATCGAACAGGGGCAGCGGCAGAGCGGACAGATCGTTGGGCTGTTTAATCGACGACACCTGAAGGCTCAACTGGCTCTCGTTGCCGATCCTGGCCCAGAGGCTGGAGTGCAATGGGTCTTCACATTGCATCGTGTAGTGACCGATGAACTGCAGGCTGAGCCGGTTGAATTCGGTGATGGTCTGCGGCGGAATCTGCACGGTCCGGGTCTGCAGTTTACCGGCCTCTTCCTTCGGGAGGGGCAGGCTGGCGGCCACTTGATCGTTGATCAGCACGTTGATTTGCGAAAGGTCGGCCAGCAGTGCCGGTGAGTAGCTGTACTGCAGCGTGACCTGGGCAGCCGTGACGACTTCATCGGCGCGCACATCGAAATTCACACTGTCGGTAGCCTCCACGCCTTTAAGGGTCATCGAATAGCTTTTGCCCAGCTCCTTGAGGGTGCGGGTATAGCTGTTGCCCGGGGCATCGGCCACGGGCAACGATGCGGCCGGCAACACCGCCGGCTCTGTGGCGCTGATTTGGGTGGCAGCACTCAACGCCCAGCCGCTCCAGCCCATTAGCGAGCAGGCAATCAGCAGGAGTGAGCGACGAGGAGGAAAGGTCCGGCGAGTGGAAGGCTTCAAGATCGTTGCGTGTCCGCGGTGGAGTCGATAGGTGATGGCGCGCCCGGGCGTTTGCGCAGCAGCGCCCGGCTGTCTTTCAGGGTTGCAACAAACAGGCGCAGGATGGCGCGCAAGCCAATGCTGCTGACCTCGCGCAACGCCGACATGGGCGCGTCGAGGCGGCCGTTACCCCAGGTATTGGCCCAGGTGTCGGCCCGTGAAAAGGTCAGTCGCACCAATTCACTTTGCTGGCGCAGGGTCAAACCCTCGAATTGCACGCCCGCAACGCCATCGTTGCTGAAGATCGTTGTTGCGGGAAAGAGGCTTGAAGGCGGCGTGCGCAGAATGCACAGCCGCAGCTTCTCATTGACGCTGAGCTGAACCTGCGGTGGCAGCGCCAGACCCACGCCGTTTTGTGAGAAGTCCTGGGTTTTGCAATCGAACCAGGTGCCGTCTTCGCGGTAGACACGCAGGGGCAGGTCAGCGGGCACCCTGGGTTCGTTGCGCACCTGAGAGGACTCAGTGGCCACCGCTATGGCGGTGCTGACGATGATGATGTTGTACAGGGTCCAGGCCAGGTTGATCAGCAGGGTCGTGGCCTCGGCCGAATCACTCGCGATCAGCTTCACCACGCCAATCACCAGACCGGTCATGTTCAGGGTCAGCAGCACGATGTAAGGCCGTGCGAGCTTCCAGTCGAAATAGTCCTTTTCGATGGTGCCGCCCTTGTCAGTCACGTTGAACTTGCCCAGCGAAGGGCTGATCAGGGCCATCAGTACGGGCCGCATGATGTACCAGGCCAACACCGACTCATACACTTCGTTCCAGAAGGAATGGCGGAAACGCCCCTGGATGGCGGAGTTGGTCAGGTTGGAATGCAAAATATGCGGCAGTACATAGACCGCGACCATCAACGCCGAGGCATGGAAAATCTGCGCGTCGAAAAACAGGTAGGCCAGGGGTGCGGTCAAGAACACCAGGCGGGGCAGGCTGTAGAAAAAGTGCATCATGGCGTTGAGGTAGCAGATGCGCTGCCCCAGGTTCAGTCCTTTGCCAAACAATGGATTGTCGGTCCGGAAAATCTGCGCCATGCCCCGCGCCCAGCGTATGCGCTGGCTGATGTGTCGGGAAAGGCTTTCGGTGGCCAGGCCCGCCGCCTGTGGAATGGCGAGGTAAGCGGTATTGAAACCACGGCGATTGAGCTTGAGTGCCGTGTGCGCGTCCTCGGTCACGGTTTCGGTGGCGATGCCGCCGACTTCCAGCAAGTGAGTCCGCCGGATGACCGCGCAGGAGCCGCAGAAGAATGCCGCGTTCCACAGGTCGTTGCCGTCCTGCACCAGGCCGTAGAACAGCTCACCTTCATTGGGTACCGAGCGAAAGGTATCGAGGTTCTTTTCGAACGGATCGGGTGAATAGAAGAAGTGCGGCGTTTGCAGCAACGCCAGGTTCGGGTCCTTTAAAAACCAGCCCATGGTGATTTGCAGGAAGGAGCGGGTGGGCACGTGGTCGGCGTCGAATATGGCGATGAACTCGCCATCGGTGACCTTGAGTGCCTCGTTGAGGTTGCCGGCCTTGGCATGTTGATTGTTGTCGCGGGTGATGTAGTTGACACCAATCTGCTGACAGAAAGCCTTGAACTCCTCCCGGCGTCCGTCATCGAGCACGTGCACCCGCAGTTTGCCCTCGGGCCAGTCGATGGCCTGAGCGGCGAGCACCACCAGTTTGACGATGCCCAACGCTTCGTTATAGGTGGGAATGAAGACATCCACCGTTGGCCATTGCGCGGGCGGCTGTTGCAGAAACTGCGGTTTGCGGTGCAGCGGCCAGGCGGTCTGTACGTAACCGAAGACTAGGACGAGCAAGGCATACAGCTCGGCCAGCACCAGCCCGTAGCCAAATACGGCATCCTGCCAGTTGTCGAAGCCCAGGGTGTCGGTCAGGCGCCAGTACATGTAGCGCAGCGAAGCGATCAGCGAGAGGGTGATCAGGGTCAGGATCGCCAGACGCCCGGCTCGCTTGCGGATGATCAGGCTGGTGGCGAAACAGACGGCGGCAAACGCAGCCTGGGAATACAGGTTCAGCGGCGCAATGAGGATACCCAGCACCAACAATGCGGCGATCAGCCCGGCCGAGAGCTTCAGGCCCTGGCGCCAAAGCAGGGGCCATCGACTGACGCGAGCCTGGAAACTATCCAATAGTTCTTCCAGCCACCACGCCTTCGCGGGTGCCTGATCAAGCCGGGCGGTCATGGCGTGCCCTGCTGGCTGGAATCATCCGCGCATAGCAGCGCATGGACCGCGCCTGTCAGCGAGAGAATATCCTGGCTGCCAATGCTCCCGGGTGCGTACTGCAGCAGGTCCCGACCATAGGCAAGCGACTCGTTGAACTGGTGATCGAGGCGAATCGTGCCGATCAGGTTGGCGCCGAGCCGCCGCCGAAACAGCACGCCCATGTCCCTGCAGAACGAACGCGACTCATCCCGTTGGTTGAGCACATACCGGTGCTGCTGCGCGCGTCGCCGGCTGGTTTCCAGCCACTGGGTCATGGAGTCCAGTGCCAGGTAGGAGGCCGCGTCAGCCACCGTCATCACCAGCACCAGATCGGCGGCATCGAGTGCCTGTTGCGAATAGACGGTCGCACCCGAAGGGGTGTCCAGGATCACGGTATCGTTTTCGCTGAGGTTCATTGACGCAAGGTGCTCATTCAACCAGGCAGAATCTTCAAGCATCAACTGCTTGAGCAGTCGGCGATCGTTCACCTCGCCAGTGCCGAAGGGCAGGCACTCGCTGTCGCTGAAGCCCGGCAGGCGATGAGCGCCCCAGTCGGCGTCCTGCTCTTTGAGCTGGATCAGCCCGGGAACCTGCCGGGTGATACCCAAGTGGCTGGACAGCGCGTTCTGAGGGTCCAGATCAATCGCGATGGTTCGCCCGCCAGGGCGCCGAAGTGTTTTTGCGAGGCCGGCAGCGACGGTGCTTTTACCCACCCCACCATTCGCCGAAACGATAGCGATGACCTTCGCCCTGGTCCGCTTGCGAGTCGTTTCTGGCAGACCGTCTCGACGAACCTGGTTGAGTTCGCGCAACAGATCGCTCAATCGCTGACGGTCACCCGTAGCAGAACTTGCAGGTGGCTTGGCCAGGGGAGGGGATTTGGGCGAAGGTTGCGAGAGTGCAGCATTCTTCACAGGCTCGACCGGCGCGCCAATCAATAAAGAAGGCTGTGGCTGGTCCAGTAGAAATACAGGGGATGCTGGTGTTGGGGGAGGCAAGGCCGCCGACGGTTCTGGCTCAGCCAGCGCAGGTGTAGCCGGATCGTCTTTGAAATCTTTGTAGTTCGGTTGTATTTCCTGGTAGCTCTCCGCATTGGCGCCAAAACGTGTAAAGAGTTTCGCAATATCGTCTACATATTTCATGCGTTGTACCGGGAATGGAATAACTCAGAAACTCAGCATTCCATTAACTTGAAATCATTAACTTGAAAAGTTTATGCGTTGTCTGGATGTTGGCAGAGTGCCATTAATCTAGAGTGTCTAAATCTTAGTGTCAACGATTGTTATAAGAAGTCAGCGATGTTTTTTGCTGTAGGGGTGAGTGTTATTAAGGTGTTATGTTGCTCGTGGAAAGTTTAAATGTTGAAGTGTACTCAGTAATGACTGTTCAATGAGGTGTAATGTAATGATGGGAGTTGGGGCGGGAGAAATAACTTCGGCGCGATGGTGCGTGAGTGTTGGTCGACTTCGATGGTTTTATGCTGATTAATGTATTAAAAAGTCTGGCTGATATTTTTGAAGAAACAGTGGTGGTTTAAAAACAATATTTTTCCGTTTTTGCCAAGTCTCGAGTCATGGACGCCTGATGGCGGGAGTTGCAAGGGAAATACGCGGCCCCAGCTGGCAGGTTTTCGGTGAGGACCCGACTTCAGCGCGGCCAGTCCAGCGCTATTGATACCGTCAGCCTGATGACTGCTGTTCCGATTGGTTGTAAATAGAACTTGGTGACGTGGCTTGCAATCATTCCATTGCGCAGGTGTTGTGATCTTCATATAGTATCGGAATGATGATGAAAATAACTATCATTTACAGTGTGTCGCCGATACCAAGAGCATGATTTGCTTTTTTAACCGGCCTCGTCAGAGCGTTCCAAGCGTCAATTCCATCGCCAGTACAGTGGACAACGCCAGCGCAATCAACAACGCTATAAACATCAGGCTCAGCTGAGCGACATGCTTATAACGGGGTATCGGTCTATTCGTGATTCGAGCAATTGATTTATTAGTGGAAGCCATCGCCAATCCTCACTTTTCCGCGGAACACGTAATGGCTGCAGAGGGTGTACATCAGGATCACCGGCAGGATGAGCAGTGCGCGCCAGTCAGGGCGAACCGCTGACTGGTGGTGTCGCGCGTTGCATATTTCACCCCTCGCGTCATGCCGACTCTGGCAAGCCCCGCCGTCTCCATGATGTCCCGGACGGCAGCTGTTACGGGTACGAGGAGGGGGTGCAACTAATGAGCCATTTCAATAGAGCGAAAAAAGTTCAACTTAATTAATAGACTGCTTCCGGGCGTTTCGAGCTGGAGAAAGGGTGAGTGGGGAATATTCCTCAAATCAGGTGGTAAACGCCCGGTTGGGTGGGTGTATTGCCCCATTTATGGAGACAGTAGCGGCCCTGTTTCACCGACCGCTCTTGGTAGGGGCTGCTTGCCCTGAGGCAACAGTTTTGGATTGCTGGATTTCAAAAATGAATCATTGAGTTACTGAGTGGTCATAATTACGGCTGGATGCTGTCCGGATGAAATTCCCGGAGAGCGACAACCGTCCCTGTAGCCCTGACCATTTAGGACGTTCAAATGAAGCGCGCAGTAATGATGATCTTGGCCATTTCAGGTTTGCTCTTGCTGGGAGGCTGCGGTCCTCACTGGGAAGACGGAGGGAGGTACGGTCGGGATTATGATCATGATTATCGTCGTGGATACGACCAGGGGAATGACGATGATCAAGGTTATTATCGTCGACATGATCGTCGTGACTATGATCGCTACCACCGCCAGTATCGCGATCGCGACGACAGAGACGATTGATCCTCCCGCTCATTGAGCTAGCGCTGTTACTGCAGGAGCGAGCAAGCTCGCTCCTGCAGAACCCTTAACGCCGATCCAGCCAGACCGTTTGTGCGTTACAGAATTCGCGCACCCCGAAATGCGAGAGTTCCCGGCCAAAGCCACTCTTCTTCACTCCACCAAAACTGACGCGCGGATCGCTGGCGCTATAGCCATTGATGAACACGCCGCCGGTTTCAAGTTCGCCGGCCATCTGCCGCGCAAGTTCGACATTGCGCGTGTAGAGGGTGGCGGTGAGGCCGAATTCGCTGTCATTGGCCAGTTCCAGTGCATGGGCTGCGTCTCTGGCGGTGATGATTGAAGCCACAGGACCAAACAACTCCTGTTTGAATGATGTCATCTGGTCGGTCACGTCGCCGAGTACAGTGGGTTCATAGTAATTGCCGGGGCCTTCGGCCTTCTTTCCACCCATCAGCAATGTCGCGCCTTCTTCCAGCGTGTCGCGCACCTGTTGATCCAGTTCGTCGCGCAGATCGAAACGAGCCATCGGGCCGATGTAGGTGTTGGCGGCCAGTGGATCACCGACGACCAGTTGTCGGGTGGCCTCGACGAACTTGCGGGTAAATTCCCGGGCAATGCCTTGCTCGACAATCAGGCGTTTGGCGGCGGCGCAGACTTGTCCGGTGTTCTGATAGCGCCCGATCACGGCGGCTTTTACCGCCTCATCGAGGTCTGCGTCGTCGAGCACGATAAACGGGTCGGAGCCACCCAGTTCCAATACGCATTTCTTCAGTGCTGCTCCAGCCTGAGCACCGATGGCCATGCCCGCACGGACGCTACCGGTGAGGGTGACAGCTGCGATACGTGGATCGGCGATCGCCCTGGATACCCCCTCCGGCGTGACATTGATGACCTCGAAAACACCTTCGGGAAAGTCCGCTTGCTTGACGGCTTCCAGCAGCAGGTAGGCGCTGCCCATGACGTTTGGCGCGTGCTTGAGCACGTAGGTATTGCCGGCGAGCAGGGTGGGGACCGCACCGCGCAGGACTTGCCAGATGGGGAAGTTCCACGGCATGACGGCGAGAATCGGGCCGAGCGGGCGATATTCAATGTGTGCCTTGCCGCCTTCAACCAGGGTCGGTTCCGGGCTCAGCATGGCGGGGCCGTGTTCGGCGTACCACTCGCAGAGCTGTGCGCATTTTTCAATTTCACCGCGGGCCTGAGTAATCGGCTTACCCATTTCCAGGGTGATCATGTTCGCCATGGCCTCTGCGTTGTTGC
This sequence comes from Pseudomonas sp. Pseusp3, assembly GCF_047304225.1. NCBI lineage: Bacteria > Pseudomonadati > Pseudomonadota > Gammaproteobacteria > Pseudomonadales > Pseudomonadaceae > Pseudomonas > Pseudomonas sp. Pseusp3. The sequence goes on from NZ_JBGLYV010000002.1 coordinate 153,173, forward strand.
GCAAGGCCTGGCCGAGGTTGATCAAAAGCTGTGCACGTTGTTCAACCGGTTTGCTGCGCCAGCTACGAAACCCGGCAGCGCCCCGCGCCAGCGTGGCCTGCAATGCTGAATCGGATTCGAAAGGGTACTGGCCGATCTGTTCGCCAGTAGTCGGGTTGATCGAAATGGCATGGGTAAGGCTGGAAACGTTGGTCATGGCACCGTCCTGCAAGGTGGGGATGTGCACAGGTTATGGGGCTATATGTTTTATGGAAACTGAATAATACTGAGTATAACGTTCACGTTTGGAGAATGACTTGGATCTGGTTCAGCTCGAAATCTTCAAGGCTGTTGCCGAGCACGGCAGCATTAGCGTGGCCGCCCAGCATATCCATCGGGTGCCATCGAATCTCACGACCAGAATCAAGCAGCTTGAGCTGGACCTGGGGGTGGACCTGTTTATCCGCGAGAAGAGTCGCCTGCGCCTGTCGCCGGCCGGCTGGAGCTTTCTGGATTACGCTCGACGGATTCTCGACCTGGTTCAGGAGGCTCGCGCCACAGTGGCGGGTGAAGAGCCACAAGGAGCATTCGCCCTGGGTTCGCTGGAAAGTACTGCAGCGGTACGTATCCCGGAGCTATTGGCTGCCTATAACCAGAAACACGCCAAGGTCGAACTGGACCTGTCCACCGGGCCCTCCGGGACCATGATCGATGGGGTGCTGTCAGGGCGGCTGGCCGCTGCATTTGTCGATGGTCCGGTGTTGCATCCGGCGCTGGAGGGGGTGCCGGCATTCGAGGAGGAAATGGTCTTGATCGCGCCTCTCAATCATGACCCGATTCATCGGGCGAAGGATGTGAATGGCGAAAACATCTATGCGTTCCGCTCCAACTGCTCCTATCGCCATCATTTCGAAAGCTGGTTCGCCAATGGCGCGGCGGTGCCCGGCAAGATTTTCGAAATGGAGTCGTATCACGGCATGCTGGCCTGCGTCAGCGCCGGTGCCGGTCTGGCGCTGATGCCCCGCAGCATGCTCGAAAGCATGCCTGGATGCTCGACGGTCAGCGTCTGGCCATTGTCGGAGTCGTTCCGCTATTTACGCACCTGGCTGGTGTGGCGCAGGGGGACGGTGTCGCAGAGCCTGACGATGTTTGTGCGCTTGCTTGAGGAGCGCGGGGTGGTGTTGGTCGAAAAATAGTGGAAAGTTAACGGTCTGTGCTGAAAAACCGGATAATGGCGGCCAAATCGTATAGCTCGTTATTCTGGTAAGCACGCATGGAAATCAAGGTCAACTTTCTCGACAACCTTCGACTTGAGGCCAAGTTCGACGACTTCACGGTGATTGCCGATCAACCCATTCGCTACAAGGGCGATGGCTCGGCACCGGGGCCGTTCGATTACTTCCTGGCTTCGTCGGCGTTGTGCGCGGCGTATTTCGTGAAGTTATATTGCGAAACCCGCAATATCCCCACCGAAAATATCCGCCTGTCGCAGAACAACATTGTTGATCCGGAAAACCGCTACAACCAGATTTTCAAGATTCAGGTCGAGTTGCCGGCGGACATCTCGGCCAAGGATCGGCAGGGGATCTTGCGCTCTATCGACCGTTGCACGGTAAAGAAGGTGGTGCAAACCGGGCCCGAGTTTGTGATTGAAGAGGTCGAAAACCTCGACGCCGATGCCCAGGCATTGCTGATGCCGCACTCGACTTCCGAGGCGGGCACCTACATTGCGGGCAAGGACCTGCCGCTGGAGCAAACCATCGCCAACATGTCGGGCATCCTGGCCGACCTGGGCATGAAGATTGAAATCGCTTCGTGGCGCAATATCGTTCCCAATGTGTGGTCGCTGCACATCCGCGATGCGCACTCGCCGATGTGTTTTACCAACGGCAAAGGCGCGACCAAGGAAGGCGCGCTGGCATCGGCACTGGGCGAGTTTATCGAGCGGCTCAACTGCAACTTCTTCTACAACGATCAGTTCTGGGGCGAGGACATCGCCAATGCGGCGTTTGTGCATTACCCGGACGAGCGCTGGTTCAAGCCTGGCCCGAAGGACGAACTGCCGACCGAAATCCTCGACGAGTACTGCCTGAAGATTTACGACCGGGACGGCGAGTTGCGTGGCTCGCATCTGTACGACACCAACTCCGGCAACACCCAGCGTGGCATTTGTTCACTGCCGTTTGTGCGCCAGTCGGACAATGAGGTGGTGTACTTCCCGTCCAATCTGATCGAAAACCTGTTCCTGAGTAATGGCATGAGTGCTGGCAACACGCTAGCCGAAGCCCAGGTGCAATGCCTGTCCGAGATCTTCGAGCGTGCGGTCAAACGCGAAATCCTCGAAGGCGAAATGGCCCTGCCGGATGTGCCGCAGGAAGTGCTGGCCAAGTACCCGGGCATTCTGGCGGGTATCCAGGCCCTGGAAGAGCAGGGCTTCCCGGTGCTGGTCAAGGATGCATCGCTGGGCGGGGAGTTTCCGGTGATGTGTGTGACCTTGATGAACCCGCGTACCGGGGGCGTGTTCGCCTCGTTCGGTGCGCACCCAAGCCTGGAAGTGGCTCTTGAGCGCAGCCTGACGGAACTGCTGCAAGGCCGCAGTTTTGAAGGCTTGAACGATCTGCCCCAGCCGACCTTCGAAGGTCAGGCGGTGACTGAGCCAAACAACTTCGTCGAGCACTTTATCGATTCCAGCGGTGTGGTCTCGTGGCGTTTCTTCAGCGCCAGGCCGGATTTCGAATTCGTTGAGTGGGATTTCTCCGGTCAAGGCGAAAACTCCAATGCTGAAGAAGCCGCAACGTTGTTCGGCATTCTCGAAGACATGGGCAAGGAAGTGTACATGGCGGTCTATGAGCACATCGGTGCCAAGGCCTGTCGCATTCTGGTGCCGGATTATTCGGAGATTTACCCGGTAGAAGATTTGATCTGGGATAACACCAACAAAGCGCTGCAGTTCCGCGCCGACATCCTCAATCTGCACAGCCTGAGCAAAGTCGGTCTGAGAACGCTGGCCAAGGGTCTGGAAAACAGCGAGCTGGATGATTACACCGACATCACCACTCTGATCGGCATCGAGTTTGACGACAACACGCCTTGGGGCAAATTGACGATCCTGGAGCTGAGGCTGCTGATTTATCTCGCCTTGCAGAAGTTTGATCAGGCGAAAGATCTGGTGGAAGCCTTTTTGCAATACAACGACAACACCGTCGAACGCGGCTTGTTTTATCAAGCCGTGAACGTCGTGCTGGAAATGCAACTGGACGATGATCTGGAGCTGAGCGATTACGAAGCCAACTTCCGCCGGATGTTCGGCAACGAGCGGATGGACGCGGCGATAGGGTCCGTGGATGGCAGCGTACGTTTCTACGGCCTGACACCGACGAGCATGAAACTGGAAGGGCTCGACAGGCACCTTCGGCTGGTCGACAGCTACAAGAAGCTGCATATGGCGCGGGCCAGGGTGGCGGCTTTATATAGCTGATGGCAGCAACAAAAAAGCACCTTGGGTGCTTTTTTGTTTTTTGGCGGCCAGCCAATCGTCTGCGCGCGTTGGCCTTGTTTTTTTGGCTATGTCAGGGGTAGTGGCTGCCTATGAGGAAGTCCTTCTATATAGAAGGAGCATTTTGGCTCCTCTATACAGGCTTCCTTTGGGCGTTCTGGTGCTTTCTGCAAGTTATTGATAGAAAAGCGGAATCAGTGCTTGACGGCAGATTCTGGAGGCCTATAATTCGCCCCACTTCCGGCGCAGTCGAAACGGAAAACTCC
>NZ_JBGLYV010000299.1:0-228 GCF_047304225.1 Pseudomonas sp. Pseusp3
GGCAGATTCGAACTGCCGACCTCACCCTTATCAGGGGTGCGCTCTAACCAACTGAGCTACAGACCCAATTTCGAGCTGCTAAGGCCGACCTCACCCTGCTCTTAACCACAGAGCATGGGGTGCGCTCTAACCAACTAAGCTACAACCCCAAGGCTGCTTCTTATCGTCTTCTTCAATGAATCAAGCAATTCGTGTGGGAACTTATGGAGCAGCTGAGTCGTCGATTAA
>NZ_JBGLYV010000300.1:0-224 GCF_047304225.1 Pseudomonas sp. Pseusp3
TGGCCCTGGGCATCGGTCAGGGTGGCGGTGTAGGTGATGGTGCCGTTTTCGTCCACGCTCGGGGTGGCGCTCAGGGTCACGGTGGTGCTGTCGTTGTCGTCATTGACCGTGGTGGTCACTGGCGTTTTCACCGGATTGATCGCTTCGAGGTTGCCGCCGTCGGCCGATTTAATCGACTCGGTGACGGTGGTCGGCCCCTTGTAGACGTCATTGCCGACGGTGAC
>NZ_JBGLYV010000301.1:0-224 GCF_047304225.1 Pseudomonas sp. Pseusp3
GCTTTGTGCATGGAGGCGTCGGGGGTGATCTGCAGGCCGTCACTGGCCCAGACCTGACCGCCATCGACGGTGAGGGTGGTCCAGCGATACAGCTCGCGACCGGACAATTGGTTGGCCATGCGCAGGGGTTCCACTGCGGAGGCCAGGGAAATCAGCGTGAAATTGTCCAGCAGCAGAAAGCCGATGGATTGAGGCGCACGGTTCTGGGGTTGGGCCCCGGAGTT
>NZ_JBGLYV010000302.1:0-224 GCF_047304225.1 Pseudomonas sp. Pseusp3
AGTTCGCGACCGTGATCGCGGCTGATCAGGTGCAGCATCATGTCCAGCGGCGCGGTGCCGCCCGAGCTGGTGAAACGGTTACGGTCGAGGGTGAACAGACGGGTGCTCATGGCTACCCGCGGGAAAGCTTCCTGCATCGCCGCCAGGCATTCCCAGTGCACGCTGCAATCGAAGCCGTCGAGCAGGCCGGCGCAGGCCAGGGCCCAGCTGCCGGTGCACACCGC
>NZ_JBGLYV010000303.1:0-223 GCF_047304225.1 Pseudomonas sp. Pseusp3
CCTCGGCAGGCTGAGCGGAGGTGTTCATCCGGGGATGGGCGCGCAGCGCCGTTCGACGCAGTCGAACTCATTGCATGCAGGTCGCGCGAAGCCGACCGGAGGGCAATGCCCCCGGATGGACACCGGAGCGAAGGAACCCCGAGCCCAAGCGAGGGGCCGGACGTTCGGGGCGAGCGTTTTTTTGCTTACTTTTTTTAGGCGCTTGTAAAAAAAGTGAGTCGCC
>NZ_JBGLYV010000304.1:0-221 GCF_047304225.1 Pseudomonas sp. Pseusp3
GTAGGAGCGAGCTTGCTCGCGATGGACGTCAACGATAACGCGGGCTGTCTGAATCCCCGCGGTGTCCCGGCGTTTTTAGCGAGCAAGCTCGCTCCTACAGGGAAACGCGTTCAATTGCGATCAGGCCGGCCGGTAGGCCGCCTCGCTTTGGCTTTGGCTTTTGATCTTCTTGCCCCCTCGAGAGGCTTCGTTCCGGTTCTGCGCAGTGGGCAACCCGGCAT
>NZ_JBGLYV010000305.1:0-217 GCF_047304225.1 Pseudomonas sp. Pseusp3
TGGATCACCTCCTTAATCGACGACTCAGCTGCTCCATAAGTTCCCACACGAATTGCTTGATTCATTGAAGAAGACGAGAGGCCAGCCTTTAAGGTGGTCCGTTTCGTTAGAGTTTAGAAATGAATATTTCAGCGTGAATATTGATTTCTAGTCTTTGACTAGTTCGTTCTTTAAAAATTTGGGTATGTGATAGAAAGATAGACTGAACGTTACTTTC
>NZ_JBGLYV010000306.1:0-213 GCF_047304225.1 Pseudomonas sp. Pseusp3
CGCGATGGACTCAAGAGCACCGCGTTCAGCCAGCAGGCACGCGTAATCGTTAACGACCATCGCGAGCAGAGCTCGCTCCTACAGGTATTGCGCTGATAACGGATTTGTTCAGCGCAGGTGTAGGAGCGAGCCTGCTCGCGATGGACTCAAGAGCACCGCGTTCAGCCAGCAGGCACGCGTAATCGTTAACGACCATCGCGAGCAGAGCTCGCT
>NZ_JBGLYV010000307.1:0-212 GCF_047304225.1 Pseudomonas sp. Pseusp3
CCCACTGCGTCCTTGATGGATTCGCTGACAGTGGTTGGCCCCTTGTAAACGTCATTGCCGACGGTGACTGGCAGGCTCCCGGAACTCTGGCCTTCGGCAATGGTGATCACCTTGCCGCTGTCGAGGGTCACGGTCACCGGACCGTTCTGCGCAGTGACCGGTTGGCCTTGGGCATCGGTCAGGGTCGCGGTGTAGGTGATGGTGCTGTTCTC
>NZ_JBGLYV010000308.1:0-212 GCF_047304225.1 Pseudomonas sp. Pseusp3
GAACACCTCCACTCAGCCTGCCGAGGGGGCGGGTGGATCAAGATCAAGAGCGGCAGGCGAGCTAACGCTCGGCCTGTTGAGTGGTGAAGGGCAGAGCGGGTGTTCGCGAATCTGCCTTCGCTCTGCTCCGCTCTTCTGTAGGAGCGAGCTTGCTCGCGATGGACGTCAACGATAACGCGGGCTGTCTGAATCCCCGCGGTGTCCCGGCGTTT
>NZ_JBGLYV010000030.1:0-67643 GCF_047304225.1 Pseudomonas sp. Pseusp3
GCGGGCGGGTACTGGGCAGCAAGAACTTCTTCCCTCAGGTTGGTATTGAGGAAGACGTTTCCGAAGTCATGGCCGCGTTTCTCGGCCAATATTTCATCAGCAGTCCTGAGCGCGACTTGCCGAGCGAACTGATCGTCAATGTGGTTCACGATGACTTTCCAACACTGATCGCCGCCATCGACGAGCTGCGCGGTCGTGAACTGACCATCAGCCATCGCGTGCGTGGTACGCGGGCGCGTTGGCAGCAATTGGCGGTGACCAATGCCGAGCAGGCACTGAGTGCGCGCCTGGCGAATCGTCAGCACATTACGGCACGCTTCGATGCGCTGGCAGAGGTGCTGAAGCTGGATGAGCCGCCGCAACGACTTGAGTGCTACGACATCAGTCATTCCAGTGGCGAGGCGACGGTGGCGTCCTGCGTGGTCTTCGGCCCCGAGGGCCCGATCAAGGCCGATTACCGTCGGTACAACATCGAGGGCGTTACCGCCGGTGATGATTACGCGGCGATGCATCAGGCGTTGACCCGACGCTTCAGCAAGCTGAAGGACGGGGAGGGCAAGTTGCCGGACATCCTGCTGGTGGATGGCGGTAAAGGCCAGTTGTCCATGGCCCGCGATGTGCTCGATGAATTGGCCGTACCTGATCTGATTCTGCTGGGCGTGGCAAAAGGCGCGACGCGCAAGGCCGGTTTCGAAACCCTGTACCTGAACGACGCTGCACATGAGTTCACGTTGCGCGGCGATTCTCCCGCGTTGCACCTGATCCAGCAGATTCGCGACGAAGCACACCGATTTGCCATCACCGGGCACCGCGCCCGACGTGGAAAAACCCGTCGGACGTCTACACTGGAAGGCGTCGCCGGCGTTGGACCAACACGTCGGCGGGATTTGTTGAAACATTTTGGTGGATTGCAGGAGCTGTCTCGTGCAAGCATCGAAGAAATTGCCAAAGCCCCCGGGATCAGTAAAAAGCTCGCAGAGTTGATTTATGCAAATCTGCACAGCGAGTAGAATGCCCCCTCACCTCGTAGCCAGTTGTGCCGATGAATATCCCTAATCTGATTACCGTTCTACGCGTTCTGCTCATACCGATCTTCATTTTGCTGTTCTACCTGCCTTACCAATGGAGCTACCTGGCATCCGCCTCGGTCTTCGCATTCGCTGCCGCCACCGACTGGCTGGATGGGTACCTGGCCCGCCGCCTGGAACAAAGCACACCGTTCGGGGCTTTTCTCGATCCGGTTGCCGACAAGCTGATGGTGGCGGTTGCACTGGTATTGTTGGTGCAGGAACACGGAAACCTGTGGCTCACGCTGCCTGCTGCCGTAATCATCGGGCGCGAGATTGTCGTCTCGGCACTACGCGAATGGATGGCCGAACTGGGCGCTCGTGCCCACGTTGCCGTGTCGAACCTGGGCAAATGGAAAACCGCCGCGCAAATGCTGGCGTTGGTGATCCTGCTGGCCAATACCAAGGATTTCAGTTTCTGGGTCTTGCTGGGCTACACCTTGCTGATGGTGTCGGCTGGCCTGACTTTGTGGTCGATGGTCCAGTACCTGCGGGCTGCCTGGCCACATCTGAAGACCGACGTTGAAAAGAAATAAAACTTTTTTGAATCAAAGGGTTGACGGGGCTTCTGGATTCTATAGAATGCGCCACACCAAGACGCGGGAATAGCTCAGTTGGTAGAGCACGACCTTGCCAAGGTCGGGGTCGCGAGTTCGAGTCTCGTTTCCCGCTCCAAGTTTGTACGCATTTGATGTCGCGCTACTAGACACCAAATGTTTTGAGGCCGAGTAGCAAAATGGTTATGCAGCGGATTGCAAATCCGCCTACGCCGGTTCGATTCCGACCTCGGCCTCCACTAATAAACAAGCTCCGTAGATCTTTGATTTACGGAGCTTTTTTATTTGCAGTAGCCTGCAAGATTTAGTCTTGAAAAGGGTATTTGCGAACTTGCTTCACCGGGGCGGGATGTATATATTTCCACCTCTGCTGCACAGGCGTCAGAATTGCCAGATCGTTATTTGGCAGAGCCTGGACGCTTCACCGCGCTACCGCCCGAATGGCGAAACTGGTAGACGCATGGGACTTAAAATCCCCCGCTCGTAAGGGCGTGCCGGTTCGATTCCGGCTTCGGGCACCATATAAATCAAGGGTTTGCGAGCGAAAGCTAGGCAGGCCCTTGTTCGTTTCTGGTCCGCAATTATTGAATTGGTCCGCAATTCACTTGGTTGGTGAGACTTTCTTCCCCTTACGGTTTCGGATGTACTGTTCAGTCATTACGACGGTCGTATGCCCAAGTTGATCCCTGGCCTGCAAAATGTCGCCGCTTGATTCGGCCTTGTCAGTGCCAGCTTTAGCGCGTAAGTCGCGCATTTGGAACTCGGACTTTGCGACCCCGGCAGCTTCTCTGGCTAAGTCAAATCTTCCCCGCAACATCGCCACCGACATTGGTGTGCCATCCTCTGTAACGATCAGCCGCGTCGAGCGGACCTTGTGTCCTGACTTCCGGGACATAATTCGATCAATCAAAACCTTCAACTCACCAGTGATTTCAATTCGCCGCTTGGCGTTTGTCTTGCCCTGAAGGACCCATATCAGCCCTTCGCGGACATCTCGCTCATCCATCAATCGTGTATCGGTCACTCGTTGACCAGTCAAATAAGCAAGGTCCATCGCATCCCGAAGACCCACATCTGCTTTCTCGTACACGCGTTTGAACAGTGCATCCTCGATATAGATGTCCCGCCCCGTCTCCTTGTTGCCCTTTATCCCGGCGCAAGGATTGGCGAGTGCGGTATAGCCAATATCGCGGGCGAAGTTCCAGATTGCACTGAGCAGGGCCTTCTCCCTGTTGGCACGCACCGGCGCGGCCTTACGCCAGGTCAGGTACTGGCGGACGTGCAGCGGCTGGATTGTTTCGAGAGGGGCCGGAGGGTCGTCGAAAAATGACATCAGGTTTTTTAACTCCCTGACGTTGTCCTTTTGCGTTGCTGGTTTCTTTGACGGCACCACGTCGACTAAGTACTTCTCGGCCACGTAGCGGAAGGTAATCACCTTGGCCACCAGGTCGGTAGCGGTGCGATCACGCTCGAGTTTCGCGTACTCCATAATCGCCAGGCCGTAGTCGCTGCCTAACGGAATCTCTTTGCGGTCCTTGCCGCCGGTATCGTAATAATAGAAAACCCGACCGCTGGCTTTCTTTCGCTCTCTAAACCGGGCAATTGATCCGGGTTTACTTGGTCGTCGTCCCATGTCAGCTAGCCTTGCGTGGTTTCCATACGAGTTTCTCTGGCTCAAACATACCGACCGCCGTCACAGCCAACGCCGTAACACTTGGCCAGCCATTCACCTTAATGGTGTGCCTGACGCCGTTTTTCTTCAGGTTAAGGATCTGGCCTGCCTTGGTCCGCGCGCCAGTAAGCTCGCAGACCTCCTCATGGGAAAGAAATTGGATATTCATGAGCTGCTCCATGCCGCGCGTGGCGGCAGAAGGTGGTTAGGATTCGCTGGCGACCCACTTGATCAGCTCTGCTTCGTCGTCTGGTGTGACCTTTAGCTGGCTCCAACGCAATCCTCGAATGATCCCGAGAATTTCGCAGGCGGCCATACCGCCGCGCTTGGCAAGGCGCTGCAGAGATTGGCTGTGATTGCGTAGTGCCTGCTTTTCGTAAGGCATGAGCAAGCGCATGGGGATTAATTTGATGTTGATGCACTTCATGACGGACATGTTTTCGAGAGGCATGAGAGTTCCTCGCCCGCCGTTCATCGGCAGGCTGGTAGGTGGATTGTGAAATCAGATGAGGGGCGTCAGGCGAGCTGAACGCGTGAGCTACGGTTTATTGGTTCACCTCGCCAGTTGCGTACACGCTCTCTCCCCTGAGGTGACTGGTGGGGTGGACCCTTACTTCAATACCGTGGCTTCGAACCGGCGAAGTTTGAAGCTGGGAAGCTATATTTTGGCGTATGAGTTAATGTCTAATAGTTCACCCCGCTGGGGGGGGCGACGTTCGCATGCTGCTCCCTACCCTCGGGCAACCGGCGGGGTGAACTCTTTCTTTCACCGTGGTCCCTTGTAGATGAGCCAGAGCATGTAGAGCGGCGCTGCCATCGGTCGGAGGATCATGCGGTCACCTGCTGCTGTTTCTGACGTAGCGCTTGCTGAACCGCCTCGGATACGTCTCATGCCGCCCTCTGCTGGTTCCAGACACCCACGGCGTCGAACATCCGGGCGGCCTGTTCTTCAGTTAGCGAGATTTCGGCGGGAATGGCGATCCAACCCAACGCGACTCGATGATTCGGGTTGCTCTCGGTGACCAGGGCTTTGTAGGTGTCCTCGATCACGTCTTCGAGGTGGGCGGCCAGATAATTGCCTTGAGGGGCGACTTCTACTGATTTGGTGTAGCGGTGGCCGCGCTGATCGCGACACTGGACACTGACATAGATCGTCCAGCGATGGGCAACGTCGCAGACTGCTTCGGCCATGCGCTGTCCTGGTGGGATGCCCTTGCAGTTCTTCCTGTTGATCATCCCTTGGTATCCGCTGGGGTCGATGTGGACCACCGCGACGTGATTGGCATTGAGCAGTGCCCGGCTCGCTCGCTCTATCCGGGTACGCATGTTGTTGGGCTTTCGCTTTTTCATAGCGTCACTGCAATCTGGCGATTGGCCTTGGCTTCAAACTGTATGGCAAGGTCGTGAGCGGTCTTGTAGTCGTTACGGAAGGCGCGAGTCTTGCCGGTGGTGAGGTCTTTAATCTGATACATGCCGAAGCTTCCGCCGGCGACTTGGTAGCGCACCGGTTTGGTTGGGGCTCGTCGATCAATACGACTGTAGAACCCGGAGCGGGCGGCCTTTGTTCGTTGCAGCAGCTCACCGACTTCATCGATGAGCTCTTGAAATGATGGATGCATGGTTGATCCCTCGGAGTAGGTTAGGTGTATTCATCAGCACTCCGACCACCTGCTGGTGGCCATTGGGCAGGGAAGGGTGCTGATTGATAAAAGGCAGGCGTAAAAAAGCCCGATCGGAACCGGGCCATTGTTTGCGTCACAAAGACCTGCTTAAGTGATCGCAGGTGTTGCCATCGCGGGCTTCGATGAACCTGCCTGAATGCGCTGGGTGATTTCTTCTCGATTTACCAGGACATCTTTTGGTGCGCTTGTTCCGATACGTACCTGTTTGCCGCTAACACCCAACACTGTGATCGTGATGTCGTTGCCTATGTTGATGCTTTCGCCTTCTTTGCGAGTCAAAATCAGCATTGTCCATTTCCTTGCGTGAGTTAGTTTCCCAATGCCGCCTTGTAAGAAGCGGCATCAGTGAAACGTCACGGCATTGCGCGGATTTCGTTACGAGGGAACCACGCACCGTTAACCAGAACCATGCAGCCAACAAAGGCGGCGTAGCGGGTCTCTCGGTCAGTCTGGAAGCCGTAGTAGGAGCAAGTGGCCCGAGAGGCTACGTTGCTCAGCAACATGCAGCCGATGATCAGTGCCAGCAGGATCAGCAGAACCTTTGTCGCATACTTCACACCTCGATACCGTAGTCAGCCAGGCGCAGACCGAAGTGCATGCCTATTTCCTTCAGCACCACCAACTCTGCTGGCTCGATCCGACCATCAGCCTGGGCAACGGCAAGAATGTTAACGAAGGCTTCCTCCGCGTCGGTGGGAACGTTTTTGATGTCGGCCAGTTCCCGCTTGATCGCCAATCGACCTACTTGAAAGTTGGCGTTCAACTGGCCTGTAAAACGATTGATGGTTTCGGTGATCTCGCTGCCGAAGTGCGTCAAATTCGGGTTGGAGCGAATCAACTCATCCAGCTTGGAAACCTCGCTGGCTTCAATCTCACCATCAGCCGCAGCGACCAATAGGCCGCCACCCACAATGGCCTGCATCAAGTCGCGGTTAACGACCTTCTTCATTTCGGCCTGGGCGTTGCCTACTTGTTTTCCGAAGAGTTTTTTCATTCCGAGCATGGTGTTTCCTCTGGTGGGATTACATCCCAATGCACCCTGTTGCCAAGGTGCAGCAGTGATGCTGTCCGTCCTATTGCCGCCGGAGGAGCGCAGCGCATTGCTTGCCAGGTCATTTCACGGTTCTGGCGTTTCACCATCGAGCAGCCGCACAGGTGGTTCCTGTCGTTGACAGACTTTCGGGCCTGTCTGCTCGCCGGTCGTCGGTAGAGGCAATGTGGACTGTTGTTTGTTGCGCTGACTGTTAAAGAGCGGCGCGGCTTTCGCTGCTGAGTTGATTATGTGTTGATATGGATAAAATATAGGTGTACACATATTTTGTGTCAATGGGTAAACCCATAAAATTTATAATCGGCGATAAAAAGCCCGCAAATCGCGGGCTTCGCTTATAGGTCGACGTATGTCTGCCAGCCAATTCTCACGCTGTCGTCTTCTAGCCGCTCGACAGTTATCCCACCTGTTTCCTCAAACTCTTGGATGACACGCTCCCATGCATCGGGTGACTCGTCTTCACGCCTGGCGATCGTAATTGTCTGAACCTTTTGCACGTTTGGATCGGACACCATTCGTTGAATGCGTCGGCCGACTTGTTCATAGGTGTTCAACGTGAGGGAGTTGCTGCCATTGCTCATCTGTCTTCCTTTGTTTTTTTCTGTGTGGATAGACAGTATTTTGTTGAAGGGAAAGCAACAATCCGGAAAGAGCACGCTTGTACTCTTTTGAGTCGAAGCAAAAAAAAACCCGCTTAGTGCGGGCTGGTTTATCACATGAATGGCGGTGCATGAGTGTCGCTCTAAAGCTTTCCAGTCATACGTACTGCTACGCCAATGATGCGGCAATTTTCATCACACTCGACCATTTTATAAGCTGGGTTCAGCGGCTTCAGATAGCGTACACCGCCATCCTCTACCAGCTTCTTAAAAGTCGCCTCGTTGCTCGCGGGCAGCTTGGCAATAACCAACTTGCCGGGTTTCACATCTGCCTCGGTGTCTACTAGGATCATCATCCCTTCTGGGACGCTTACGCCTGCAGGTGCGGTCATCGAATCACCTTTAACCTCAAGCCAAAACGCAGGTCCTTTGGAGTCGTAGTCAGATATTTCATACCTGTCAGAAAAACCATCTGGGTAAGGCTGAACAGCTTCCTCCCAGGAACCCGCTGATACCCAGCTGATCACTGGATATCGATAAAGCATCTGAGGCTGGACAGCATCCTTTACGTTGGACTGTTCGGTGGTTTCTGAAACCATCGGGCCAGACCCACTCTCAATCCATATGGCCGAAACTCCGCACGCTTTCGCAATGGAGGCGTTATAGGAGGAGCGCTGTGATCTGCCTCTCTCAAGGTCAGAAATAGACGCTTGATCGATGCCAACAAGCTTCGCTAGTTGGGCCTGAGTAAATCCGGCGTGTCGTCGAGCGGCCTTGATTCGTTCTTTATATTCCATCTTCCGATTATTACTGGCGAACCCATATCGTTGCAAAGTGGTATGCCTATGATCTACGATATGGGTATTCACATAATTAGGGGCAATATGAACGCCATCTTTAAAGACCTTGTTGCTTTCTTCGGGACGCAGGAGGCCACCGCAGAGAAGCTCAAGGTGGATCAAAGCACCGTTTCCGGTTGGGTTCGTGAAAAGCACGGGATGTCTCCGGTGGTTGCCAAACGGGCTGAAGCCTTGACCAACGGTGTATTCAAGAAAGAAACCCTTTGTCCTTCATTTCCTTGGGCCGAGCTGAGTACCTAACGGACATCACAGCGACTAACTGAAGCCATTTTTAGCGCAATGGCGCCGAGAGAAAACTAGACGATGAAATTGCCAGTACTAGACACCCGCCGCAAAGCAGTCATTGCCGCTGCCAATGCATTTCCCGGCGGACTTGCATACGCCTCTGACTTCCTGGGTGAGGTGAATCTCAAGCGCTTCAAGAACCGGATTTACGAGTCGGCAGGGGTCAAACCCCTCACCGATGATGAGATCTGCACGCTTGAGACTGAAGCGAAAACTACCTTCTTACCGGACTACATCTGCGCCATGTATGGCGGTGTGTTTGTTCGCCTGCCTGAGGTTGCCGATCTGGACAACGTCGACATCCACCGGCGCTCTTTGCGTACCTCTGTGAAACGCGGCCGGGTTGACCAGCTTCTCGCCATGGCACTGGATGACGGCGAGATTTCTGGAGCGGAAGCGGCAGACATTTTAGCCGGGCATGCCAAGTACTTGGCTGCGCGACACGAGGAGGTGATCGCACAGATTGAACTGTACAAGTCGAATGGCCCCGCCCGCATCCCAAGCGGGAAGGGTTGATATGCAGTTCACCATCACGATCAACCAAGTGAAAGCGCTGGAGTGGGGGTTGAACTCCCAACAGGCGCTGCTGTTTTCGTTTGTCTACGAGTGTCCTAGCTGGGCAAGGCCAATCAAGACCGATAACGGGATTTTCTTTGCCTTGAGCAAGGCAAAGATCGTGGAGGAATTGCCCTTGCTCACCGACAAACCAGATACAGCGTACCGACTTCTCAAAGGGCTCGAGACCGCCGGGCTGATCGAGCTATCCCACACTTGCAACATCAGTTTGTTTCGTTTGACCGAAAAGGCCAAAGAGTGGAATCGCAAGTTGGACGGGTCGGAAAAATATCCGACCTCTGAGGCGTTTGAGGGTCGGAAAAAAATCCGATCTACCTCGGAAAAATCTCCGAGCAAGGTCGGAAAAATATCCGAACAGGGTCGGAAAAAAATCCGAGGAGGGTCGGAAAAATTTCCGACAAATCAGGGTACCAGTAATCAGGGTACCAATCAGGTAACCAGTAATCAGGAAAGTCAGGGCGCTAACGCGCCAGGCAAATCGTCAAAATTCGACCCGCTGACCGCCAAACCGGAAAACGTCAGCGTCGAGGTTTGGGGCGATTGGTGCCAGCACCGCAAGGAAATCCACAAACCCCTCACCGCCAAGAGCTGCGAACAACAGGCCAAGGCCTTGGCGAACCATCCAGCCCCCGATTCCGTTCTATCCCTTTCGATCAGCAACGGATGGACGGGGATCTTCCCCGACAAAGCAGTCATCCCCGCACCACTTCCGACCAGTCGCCATTCCGGCTTTGACACTCGCGATTACAAGGCTGGCACCAAGGAGAACGCCAATGGCACCTTCCGTCTCTAACTTCGGCGCTCACATGGACCGCAAATTCGGTGTCATCGGCCGTCAGCCAGCGAGCTGTTTCGATCATGGCGAATACTCGGCGGTCATCCTCAAGGGTGGCAACCTGTCTGGCTGTCCCATATGCGCGAGCAACAAGCGCGACATGCAAGAGCTCGAGCGCAAGCGCTGTCAGTTTCGGATAGTTCAGCACTCAAGCGCCCGGATTCCGAAGCGTTTCGCGGAAAAGACATTCGCCGATTTCGTCGTATCGAATCCGGCCCAGCAGATTGCCTTGGATGCGTGCACCGACTACGTCGACAACTTTTCGAAGCATCGCCGGGAAGGTCGCTGCATGTTGCTGTTGGGGAAGGTCGGTACCGGCAAGACCCACCTGGCCATTGCTTCGGCCAGTCACCTGATCAACGAATGCATGGTCAAGGCGATTTACCGCACGGTGGGCACGCTCATCGGCGAGATTCGGGCGACGTTCAATGATCGCTCAGGCGATTCCGAGGCGCACATCTTGCGAGAGGTGATTGGCGCGGACCTGCTGGTGCTCGATGAAGTTGGTGCAACCAAGCAGAGCGAGTTCGAGCTGGCCACTCTTTTCAGCATCATCAATGGTCGTTACGAGCAATGCCGTCCGACGATCATCGTCAGCAATCTATCTCCCACCGAACTGAACGACGCCATTGGTGCGCGCTGTGTCGACCGCATCCGCGAAAACGGCTGCATTGGTGTGGCATTCGAGTGGGAATCTCAACGCGGTAAGGAGGGCTTCTGATGAACGCCGCCAAGCAACAAAACATGCTCGCCGGGCAATCGTCGCTCGCCCGCAAAGTATTTCAAGTCGTGCCAATCCAGGAGCGCTGGAGTGCTCACGATATTTTCAATTCGTTGATGGTTGCCGAAACCACGGGTGCCCAGTTTCCGGCCGTACGTCGCGGCTTGGGCGAGTTGAAGGACGCAGGTCTCATTCGCGAACCCGTTAACGGACACTTCCAGCGCACCGCCATCACCATCACGCCCCAGAGAGAACAGAGCATGTCGAAAGAAACCAAGCCGGTCGTGGCTATCACCAAGAAACCCGAGGGTAGCGCTCTGGATACATTGGCGGTGCTGTCTGGCGAGGTAATCAGCTTTGCCGAGGAGGTCGGTCAGCGCATGAAAAAGCTCGCCGCGCGTATCGAGGAAGTGGCGTTGTCCGTTGAGGCAGAGCGCGAGGGCAATGCTGAAGCACTCGACAAATTCAAGCTCCTGCAATCTCTGCTGAAGGGGGGCTAATGGGCAAGCGCATGGGGATCAGCTTGGAGATGCCTGATCGCCGTTTGGCTATTCCGGATTCGGCAAACTATCGGTTTGCCGTGTTCTGCTGTTCGTACAAGGTGGACTTGGGCAGCACCCCCGATCACGCATTGGCGCTGTTCGTTGACCAGGCAATGGCTGAGCGCTACGGCGCTTGGATGTGGCCTTCGACATTTGAAGTGGTCGACCTGCTTGGCAAAAGGGGCGATGACCAATGACTGCTCCTTTGAAAACTCTGACTGTGAAACTGTCTGATGCCGTCATCAAACAGCATGCCGCCGACCAGACCATTACCGAGCTGAAGGATCCTCGGCACCCGCTGCGCTTTCGTTACCGTCACGACCGCAGCAAAGGCAGTTGGCACCTGGTGCGTTTCGACAAGGGCGCCAAATGGAAAAAGGCTGCCAACTGGCCCGATGTGCCGGCGCGGGTCATGCTCGACAGCTTGCCGGTAGTGCAGGCCCGGTTGTTGGCCGATCCGTCGGCTGCTGCCACGGTGGATGGCTGGGAGCGGGTCGGGCAGGTGTTGGAGTGGTATGCCGCGCGCCTGAACACCGATAACAGTTTGTCCAAAAGCCGCCGGGGATCGTCGTTGTCGGCGATTCGCTGCCAGTTGTTGCCCGCACTGGGTGATTTGCCTTTGTGCAAACTCAATGCCGATACCTTGGACCGACACTTGGTCTGGCACATGCAGGCCGAGTACAGCCTGTCCTACGTCAAGTCGGTGTTGGACGTACTGAAGGTGGTGTTCGGTGCCGCCTTGACGCTGAAAAAGATCACTGTGAATCCACTGCTTGGGGTGTCTTTCAGTCACTTCACCAAGGCCAAAATAAAGCCCAAGGGTGCGCGCTTGCGACACGTCGCCGTGGTGGACCTGCTGGCCGAATGGGGTGAAGCATTCACCACGGAACCGGCGGCCGTGACGCTGCTGGTGTTGATGCTGACCCATGCCACGCGGATCACCGAAACCCGTCTGGCCAAGTGGAAAAACATCCACCTGGATGCGGGGGAGTGGTTCATCCCGGCCGATGACACCAAATCCAAGCGCGACCACCTGTTGCCGTTGACCACGCAGGCCGTGGCTTTTCTGGAACGTTACCGTGCGCAGCAGCGGGCCCAGGGTTACGACGGGGCGTACCTGTTTCCGGCAACTTCACGTGCGGGGCGCCCGATCTCACGCAGCCAGGCCTTTGCCATTTTTGCCCGATTGGGGGCGGGCGAGTGGACCAGTCACGACCTGCGCAAGCTGGCGCCTTCCATCTGGGCCAACCTCGGTGTCGATTCACTGGTGGGAAAACTGCTACTCAACCACGCCCTGACCGAATTGGAGCGCACCTACTTTCAGGCGATGGGCGAGGTGGTAAAGCGCAATGCCCTGGAGCGGTGGCATGGCTGGCTCGACGCACAGGGTTTTGATGCATTGCAGGACAAGACAGGAGCAAGACGCGCGAGTAAGCCGGTTGCCCTGGACCCCTCGGGCTGGTTGGCCTGAAGCCGAAAACAGAAATTAATCTTACAAGAGGATTCAAACATGCAAAAAGGGCAAGGACATGGCTTTAAGAGGCGGCGGATCGAACTAGAGCCTTGCCCGACCTGCAAGGGAAAAGCGGTAGTGAATGGGCTGTTTTATGAGCTGATTTGTACTGCTTGCAACGGTTCAGGTTGGGTTATTCAGGGGAGTAAGTTGGTGCTTTCTTCCGACGAGTTAGTCACCCAGTTGAGCTTCAAATTGCAGCAGGCTCAACGTGAAATTGAACTGCTCCAGCAAGGCGCGTCGATATCTGACCAGGCCCAGTACTACCAAATGAACAACCGTCGCGGTGCCGGCGGCACAAATTACACAGGGGATTGAGAGCATGATGATTCGAAAGCCGGCAGGCCGACCTTTGGGTGATACCGAATACCTGCTAGAGCAGTGGGGATGGTGGCGGATGGATGGGGCTGGTGTCCCAAACTATATCTCACCGACTTTTGCGCTAATGCGTCAGGCGATGCCGCAAGTATCGGCGAGCAAGAGCTATTGCATCACAGATGAATGGGCCGGAGCTATTGATAGCGCAGTGGCGCGGCTATCACATCGTGATCGCCAAATGGGCGATATTATTTGGCTTTACTACGGTGCTAAATGGCCCATGGTTCGGGTTGGCAAGCACTACGGCATAAGTGAAGGAAAAACGCGGGAATTGGCGAGAGCAGGGGTCGCGTGGATCGATTGTGCTGTCGATGAAATGCGGAAAGCTGCTTAAGCTATTAACCGATTTCTGCCTGTCGCGACAGGCAGAGAACGACCATGCGGACACTCAGATTGACGCGAGAGACGATGAATCTTTGTGCGAGCCAGAACGATCCAGGGGGAGTTACAAACGGCGTAGAAATGACCTGACAATCGATTTTGTAGCATCGCTTGTGTCTAAGTCATGAAACCTGTTCAGAGAATGCCAAATGCACTCGATGATCTCGTTTTGAGGCGTGGCGTTTTCGGCATCCGGGACAGAGGCTTCAAAAACATGGTGGCGTGTGTTGCCTGCTTCGAACTCAAAAATGTACAGGAGCTGGTCAACATTCAGTCCGGTTTCTTCTTGGAGTTCTCGAGCAGCAGCTCCAGCGACAGCTTCGCCAGTTTCTACTTTGCCACCAGGCAAAGCCCATTTTGACTTCGGTTTGCGAACGAGCAAGATATGCCTATCTCTCTCGCATATGACTGTAGCTCTGACTTTCATCTTTTCACCCGGAAGGCATGTCATTAAATTGTAATAAAAATGTCATCTTCAAGGCGCGTTTATCGACGAACGCAGAGTTTAGAGCCAGCCAAACTCAAAAAAGTGCCAGATTGTCTTTGGAGTGCGAGATTTTGATGGGGTCTTAGCGAATGACCGCTTCATAAGGGCCGAAGTCGACCCATTGCAGGCACTCCCCCAGCGACTGTGAGCGGGACAAAGCTACCTGCCGAAAACGGTACCAAATGCGGACTGACCGATCGTTACCAATTGGATCAAAGCCAATGCAGTAGAGCAATGGTATACAACCAGCCGATGCTGAGGGTGATGATCAGGTAGACCGCCACGAGCATCAGAGCATGATTCCACATCATACTGACCTCCCATAACCACGGTTTGAGGCGCGTCAGGGGCGTCTGATAAACCGAATAAACTCAGGCCATTCCCTTACCACAGCATCCGTGCTGCTCCTGAATCGGCGGGCACTTCACCGTACCAAACGAACAGAACACACAGCAGTCCCCGGGGTTCGGGCGTAGCAGGGTTTTGCAATTGCCACACTCGTAGAAGAACTGGCAGGCGTCCGTGGGCATGGCTTCCTGCTTGGCGAAACCACAATGTGGGCAGATCAACACAGACTCGAGGATGACGGCGCTCATGGTTGCCTCGTTTGTGCACGGTGAAGGGATAATCCGCATTCGTTGTCGCCTCAGTTAACGCCTCAGGATCCGCCGATTTGTTGAGCCATCGTTTTCTCCATTGAATCGATCTAACCTAGAGTTACTCTACACCCCGTACCCGGGTACAGAATCAAGGGGCGTGTAATGGCGACAGGGCGGAGTATCGGCAAGTTGGCGGCGGCTGCCGGGGTGAGTATCGAGACTATTCGCTATTACCAGCGACGCGGCTTGCTGGATGGGCCGCCAAAGCCGCTCAGCGGTTATCGGTGCTATCTACCGGAGCAGGTCAAACGCTTGCGCTTCATCCACTGTCACTCCTGTAGAAAGCCCAGCGCCAGGCTGGGCTTCAGTTAGCGGATTTCCTCACATCTGTGGAGGCCAGTTATGTGATTCACCTTGGCATTCCTTGCACCAGGCGTAGAGCGCGTCATACATGATCAGACCGTGTGCCAGCATTTCATGGTCGTCGGCAAAGCGCCGCGATAACCCTAGCGAAATCGCGTACAGCCCGGCCGATTGCGGTGTCAGATCCAGGCGAGAGGTGTCAGCGCCACGCACGATTTTTGCCAACTGCTGCAAGGCAGGCTCATTAAGTTGGTACTTTTTCAGGAACGCGTCGAAGCTGCATAGCTCGCCCTCGTGGCTAAGCTCTACGCCCGGAATGTCGTAGGGCGCAGCGTCTTTCTCCGCTGCGATCCGCAGCACATCGCCGCTGGGTACGTATAGAAACTCGGGCTGTGGATCGATGAATCGGGTGATTAACCAAGGACAGGCAATCCGGTCAATCTTGGGTCGTTCACGGGTAACCCACCTCATGAGACACCTCCTGCCTAGCTCGGTAGGCAGCGTGATCGGGCGAGCCCAATGCCCGCCAGAGATTGCTAATCAACGAGGGCTTTCTAGCGCAGCAGATGCACTGCCAAGCCCACGAGCGCACAGGCCATCAACACCTGGATGACACCCCGCTTGAAGCGAAACAAGGCAATTGCGGCGGCAATCGCGATCAACGCTGAAGGCCAGTCGAGGTTGCCGCTGAAGCCCTTTGGCCAAAGCACGTGATAGCCGAAGAAACACGCCAGGTTGAGAATCACGCCAACCACTGCGGCGGTAATGGCGGTGAGTGGTGCAGTGAATTTGAGTTCGTTGTGTGTCGTCTCCACCAGTGGGCCACCCGCGAGGATGAACAGGAACGAAGGCAGGAAGGTGAACCATGTCACCAGGGAGGCGGCTACGGCCCCTGCCAGAAACACCTGATCGGCTCCGAACACTTGCGAGACATAGGCCCCGACAAAACCCACGAAGGCCACCACCATGATCAGCGGCCCAGGTGTGGTCTCCCCGAGCGCCAAGCCGTCGATCATCTGCGTCGGGGTTAGCCAGCCATAGTGACCGACCGCGCCTTGGTAGACATACGGCAGCACAGCGTAGGCTCCACCAAAGGTCAGCAACGCTGCCTTGGTAAAGAACCAGCCCATCTGGGTCAAGGTCCCTTCCCAACCAAAAACCACCGTCAAAATTCCCATTGGCAATGCCCATAACGCCGCGCCGATCAGAGCGAGCAACGTCAATTTCAACCAACTGAACCGGGCATGCTCCGGGGTCGGGGTGTCATCATCAATCAAGGCCGGGCCGAAGGATTTTTTCGCAGCACCATGGCCACCGGCTCTGAACTTCTCGGGCGCCAGACGTCCGCCGACATAACCGATCACTGCCGCACCCAGCACAATCAACGGGAACGGCACATTGAACGCGAAGATGGCGGTGAACGACGCCGCTGCTATCGCCCACAGCCAATTGTTCTTCAGCGCCCGAGAGCCGATCCGATGGGCCGCCTGCACCACAATGGCCGTCACGGCGGGCTTGATCCCATAGAAGAGCCCGGCCACTACGGGCACTTCACCGAAGGCGATATACATCCACGACAGGGTGATCAGGATGAACAATGACGGCAGCACAAACAGTGCCCCCGCAATCACGCCACCCCAGGTTCGATGCATCAGCCAGCCGATGTAGGTTGCCAACTGCTGGGCCTCCGGCCCAGGCAGCAACATGCAGTAGTTGAGGGCATGCAGAAAGCGGCGCTCGGAGATCCAGCGCCGCCGCTCCACCAGTTCCTGGTGCATGATCGAAATTTGCCCCGCTGGTCCACCGAAGCTAATAAAACCGAGCTTCAGCCAAAACCAGAACGCCTCCCGCAAACTGATCGCTTGCGGCCTCGACAACTCTTCTTCAACCATTGGTGCCAAAACCTTATTCATTGGGTTGTTCCTCTTTCACAAACCCGGCGAGCAGGCCGTCGAAGATGGCGCTCGCAGCCGCCAGCAGGTGGTCGTCATGGAGAATGGTTTCACGTAGCCCTGCGAGCACGCGCTCGATACCGGCAGCCTCCACCGGTTGAATGCCTCCGACATCGAGGTAATGCACCAAAGCCGCAATGCGGTTCAGACCAGACTCTTGAAGCTCAAAACTGGCTTGCAACGTTTCGAAACTCACGCGGTTGCCGACATGACTGAACGCCGCGTCATCGAAGTCGAACCCCAACGCATCGGCCGGACAGTCCCGTGGAGTCTCCAGCCAGAGGATTTGAGCGTCAGGGTCAATGAAGCGGCGGATTAACCAGGCACAGGCCAGGCGGTCAACCCAGGGACGCTTGCGGGTTGCCCAGACACGCCCCTGATAATCGTCACGGTTGAGCACCGTTATGGGTTGGTTGCGGCTGTGTGGCTCGTCTGAAGATAGGGCTCTGCTGACGGCGAGCTCAAGCTCCTGCAAGGTTGCGTCAATCTGCTGCTTCGGTTTGCCTGGGAAGTAATCGATGTTGTTCAGCTGCTCGTATGTTTTACGCAGTTTGCGAACCTGTTTCGTGATGGCCAAAGCGTTTTCAGGATTGAGCTGCCCACGGCATTCTTCGATCTCTGTGTGCAGCTTGCTGTAGTCATCGCTACGGTCGAACAACTCGACAAAACGCTCACCGTCAGGATCGACGACGGGCAGGATAAATGCGGTGCCATTGATGGCCAGGATGTCACGCTCGACAGACGCCAGTATTTCACGACAGGCATCGGTATCCGGCAGCAGATACGCACCATCACGCAGAACTGCCGCACCAGCAGCTCTCAAAGCACGCCAGGCGCGCATGCGTTCGGTGGCATTGGCGGTGGGTAAGCCAAGAATCAGGGTTAGCCAGTTTTTCATGTAGAGATAGCTATTTATTCTGTAGTTAAATCTACATTACTCTTGATTTTGACGATTGGAAAGCAGCCGTGCCAGGACTCTGGCGAGACCGTCTGGAGAAGGGAGGGCGCAAGCAGGGTCAATAGGTACTGATCGATGTGGACGGTGTCAGAAAGGAAGTTCTCAAGCTGTAGGCGTTGGCGGTGAATGGCTGTTATTGGCTGCAGTTCAACCAGTCACCACCGACAACTATTGGCCGATTGCAGCCAGCCGCGCAGGCATGACGTGCGTTATTTGCTGTCCATCATGGTTAAAGCATATTTGGCGAATTTCATGCATCCGATGGTTAGGTCGAATGCAATCACGGTGGTCAGTTGGGGATAATTTCCCATACGCTGCGGAAAGACCTTTTCCGCACGGAATAGACCTGCTTTTATAGCAGCGTGTGTTGCTGTGAACGCAGCGAGACGCCCTTCAAGAACCCGACCATTGAGTCGGGTTTTTTGTACCCTTTTATAAGCCCCGCCATCGAGCGGGGCTTTTTCGTTTTCGGCCCTACGCCTGGCTCTTTGCTCCGAGCGGATGACAGTGACATAGAGGCCGGACCTATTCGAGGACTACAGATGAACACAGAGCATCAGGCGCTCGCCGATGTGCCCCTTTGGCTACTGGTATTGTTGAGCATGGCCGGTTTGTCTGGGGAGATGTTGAGAGCATCAGGTACTGACCTTGGTCTTCGGCAGATCCTCCAGCGTGTAGCGCTGCGTTTTCTTGCGTCTGGCCTGTTGGGCATGGCTACGCTGTTGCTCGCGATGGCGCTGTGGAACAGCTTCTATCTTGCCGCCGGTCTAGGCATCGTAATCGCGGTCATCGGTGCCGATGTAACCGGCGGTTTGTACACCCAGTTTCTGGCCAGGAAAGCTGGTTTCAGATCGCATAATTCATAGCGTGATAGAGCAGCCTGGCCCGCTCAACGGACCGCCAGACCGCTATGTCTCGACTATCGCGGAAAACTAAATGCTCAAAATCAAGATCACGCCCAACATGCTGCCCGTGTCTGAAGCGCTGCTGGAGCTGGAGAAAAAGCACATTCCGCATGTGCTTGCCCTGACCGCGACCCGCTTGGCCCAGCGGGTCAAGAAGGGCGAACTGACCGTCATGTCGCAGCGCCTGGACCGGCCAACCCGGACCACGATGAACAGCTTGTTCGTCAAAATCGCCACCAAGAGTAAGCCGGCTGAAGTCTATTTCAAAGACTCTTGGACCTCGGGCATTCCCGCTGATACCTACCTTCAACAGACCGTCAGGGGCGGGCCACGACCGCATAAACGCTTTGAAATGGCATTGATCGCACGCGGCTTTATGAAGTCCAGCCAGTTCGCGATCCCCAATCCCAACGTGCTCGACAAGCATGGCAACGTCTCCCGAGGGACGATGACCCGGATCTTGTCGGGCTTGGGAGCCGCCGAAACATCGCGTGGCTATCAGGCCAATGCCTCCAACAGCAAGCGCAGTCAACGCAAGGGCAACGCCAAGAGCTATTTCTCCGGCATTGTCGGTGGAACAGCCGGGGTGTGGGAACGCAAAGACACAGCGTTTGGCGATGCCATCCGGCCGATGTTTGTCTTCAGCCGCACCGCGCCGATGTACCGCACGATCTTTCCGTTCTTCAAGATCGCCAACAACATCTGCAAGGCCAACTACAGCGCTGAGTTCCGCGGTGCATTTGCCGATGCAATGGCCACTGCCAAGCCCTGACAACGGGCAAGAAAGGCCGGTTTCTGGCTGGTGATGCTCGACTTGTTTGCCCAGACGCAAATTTAACGGGTCCTCCCGAGGGGGCGGGGGGTAGGGGGTAATTCGGGCCCCGCTGCTTCGCTATATATGACCCATTTTTGAATCGAGGTTGTTGTTTAGTCCATGGCCAATCCGACCATCTCCCGCGAGCCTCATTGGCTGAACAAGTCGCGCATGGCTACGAGCCTCGGCATCACGACTCAGGCCTTTGATAAATGGGGCGTGCAGCCTGTTGCGAAGATCGGCCGCGACGTCTTCTACGACGTCCGGTCGGTGCTGGATAACCGGCTCAAGCATCAGGTGACAAAAGACCAACCTGTCGACGACAACGGTGATCCGATCGATCCGCTCATTGAATACAAACAGGCGCAGCAAAAATTGCGGCTGACAACTGAGCAGGCGGACGCTCAGGAAATGCGCAACAAGGTGAAGGCCAAGAAGCTGGTACCGGTTGATTTTTGTTTGTTCGCATTGTCTCGCCTGAGCGCAAAGCTCGGGTCAACCCTCGACACTGTGCACTTGAAGGTTAAACGCAAGTGTCCCGACATCGAGGTGCGTCACCTTGAGGCGATCCAGCGCGAAGTCGCCGTGACGCGTAACGATGCGGTCGGCTTGGCTGATCTTTTGCCGGAGTTGCTTGATGAGTTTGTCGACACCTTGGATGAGGGCGCTGGTTGAGGGTGTCCGCAAGGGGCTCGCCGGGCTCTACAAAGAGCCGCCGCGCACGGCGGTTGAATGGGCCGATGAGCATTTCTATCTGTCGTCAGAGTCGTCCTATCAGGAAGGCGATTGGACGACAGCTCCTTTTCAGGTCGCGATTCTCAACGCGATGGGCAACGACCTGATCCGTGAAGTCAACGTGCTGAAGTCGGCGCGGGTTGGCTACACCAAAATGCTGGTGGCCAACATGGGCTACAAGGTTCAGCACAAGAAGCGCAACGTCATCGTCTGGTGCCCAACCGATGGCGACGCTGACGGGATGATGAAGCGGCACATCGAAACGATGATTCGTGACAGTCCTGTGGTGCGTGCCTTGGCGCCTTGGTATGGGGTGAAGCATCGCGATAACACACTGGATGAAAAACGGTTCGATAACGCCAAGATGCTTTGGTGCCTGGGTGGTACGGCGGCAAAGAACTACCGAGAGAAAAGCCCGGATGAAGTGATCTATGACGAGCTATCGAAGTTCAACGCGGACATCGAGGGCGAGGGGGCTCCGACCATTCTTGGCGACAAGCGCCTGGAAGGTGCCACGTTCAAAAAGTCCATACGCGGATCGACCCCGACGACAGTGGTTGTCGCTGACGACAATGAGGAAACCTCGGGGGAGGGTTGCCAGATCACGAGGGCGGCCAATGATTCCCCGCACTTTCTGCGTTTCAACATCAAGTGCCCGTGCTGCGGGACCGAGCAATACCTGAAGTGGGGCGACCCGGCTACGCCGTTCGGCATCAAGTGGGCCGTGGATGAACTGGGGCAGGTGATTAAGGCCTGGTATCTGTGCGAGTCCGGCCATGGCTGTACCTTCGAATACCACGAAATGGTCGCGGCATCGGTGAACGGTCGCTACATCTGCGAGCGGACCGGTATCTGGACACGTGACGGCATGGACTGGTTCACCGATGTGGACACTTCAATGCCGTCGCCGCGTTCGGTGACTTTCCATATCTGGACGGTGTACTCGGAGTTTGTGACCTGGGCCGAAGTTGTCACGGAATGGCTCAAGATCAAGAAGGATCGGGGAAAGCTCAAAACCTTCGTCAACACCACCTTGGGCGAAGCGTGGGAAGAGGACCAAGGCGAGCAGCTGGAATGGCAGCAGTTGCACGCACGCCGGGAGATTTACCCGCAAGTGCCGGCTAAAGCGGTTGCCCTGTTCGGCGGCATTGATACCCAGGATGACCGCTATGAAGGCCGGGTCTGGGCGTTTGGCGCGGGTGAGGAAGCGTGGCTGGTCCATAAGTTCGTGCTGCAAGGTGACCCGGGCAGCATCGAGCTGCGGGCCAAGGTCGGCATCGAGATCCATAAGACCTTCACCCGGGCGGATGGCACGGTGATGGGCGTCGAGCGTTGGTGTTGGGACCAAGGTGGTCACTACTGCGATGAAGTACGTGAGGAATGCATCAAGCACGGCACCCAGTGGGTGATCCCTGTATTTGGTGCCTCGACCTACGGCAAGCCGATTGCGACCTGGCCGCGTAAGAAAACCAAGGTCAAAGGCGGGCGTGCGTACCTGGTCGAAGTGGGGACCGACAATGCCAAAGAGCTGATTTACGGCCGTCTCAAGATGCAGCCGGACGGTTCGGGGGCGTCTGTGCCTGGCTGTATCCACCTGCCTGCCAACGAGATGATTTGCGGCGAAGACGAATTGCGGCAACTCACCGCCGAGCGCCGCAAGTGGGTGATCGTCAAGCATCAGCGTGTGCAACGTTGGGATGCCGGTGGGCGCCGAAACGAAGCGCTCGATTGCCTGGTGTACGCCTTGGCAGCGCTACGCATAACACAGCAGCGCTTTGGCATGAATCTCGACCTGCTTGCACAGCAGTTGCCGTCAGGCACTTGGATTGTGCCAGTGAGTATCGAGCAGGAAAGCAAACCGGCCACCGTTGCCGCACCGACATCGGCCCCGGTGTCGGTGCCTCAGGTAGAGCCGGAACAATCACCCGACCAGCCCGCCGAGTCGGGCGGCTGGCTTAATACAGGACAAGGCGCATGGCTATAACCGCTCAAGACATGGTGGACCGCTATCTGGAGGCCGAGCTGGCCATCCTGCAGGGCAAGGAAATCCTCTTTAACGGTCGCAAGCTGATCATGGATGACCTGGAGGAGATCCGCGCTGGTCGGCTGGAATGGGAGCGCCGAGTGCGAGCCCAACAGGCTGCGGCGGCAGGGCAGCCACTGTACGCCTTGGCGACATTCCGATGAATATGCTGGATCGCGTGCTGGCCCCGGTGTTCCCCGGGTTGGTAGCGGAGCGCCTGCGTGCCCGTAGCACGATCATGGCCTTTGAAGCGGCGCAGGCGACCCGCACCCACCAAGCCAAAAAACAATCGGCCAGCGCGGACCGCTCGCTGCAGCGTTCGGCGCGTTCTTTGCGCGAGCAGTGCCGTAAGTTGGACGAAGACCACGACATCGTCACTGGCTTGTTCGATCGTCTGGAAGAGCGAGTGGTTGGCGGCATGGGCATAGCGGTCGAGCCGTTTCCGTTGAGCTATGCCGGGGAAGTGCATTTGGAATTTGCTGCGCAGATCAAGGCTCGCTGGGCCGAGTGGTCGTTGCGCCCGGAAACGTCCGGCGAGCTGTCCCGACCGCAGATGGAGCGGCAGGTGTGCCGAACTTGGCTGCGCGATGGCGAAGCCTTGGCGCAGAAGCTCAAGGGGCGTGTGCCCAGCTATGAGCATTTGAGCGTGGTGCCCTTCGCTTTGGAGTTGCTGGAGCCGGATTACCTGCCGTGGGAATACAACGATGAAGCCAAGGGCATTGTGCAGGGGATCGAGCGCAATCAGTGGCGGCGGGTCCGGGCTTATCACCTGGTCAAGCATCACCCCGGACATGCCGCCGGTTTCCAGCTGACTTTGACCACCAAGCGCGTCCCGGTCGAGCAGATGATTCACATCGCGCACCGTAAGCGCATCGGTCAAAACCGCGGCCAACCCTTGCTGCATGCCGTGCTGATTCGCTTGGCGGACATCAAGGATTACGAGGAAAGCGAACGGGTTGCCGCACGTATCAGTGCGGCACTGGCCATGTACATCAAAAAAGGCACACCGGACGACTACACCACGCCATCGGCGGTGAATGGTCAGGCTGCCGCTGCTCGCAGCATTCCCATCGGCCCGGGCATGGTGTTCGACGGACTGCTGCCCGGCGAGGACGTCGGCATGATCGAAAGCAATCGGCCCAACCCCTTTCTCGAAGGCTTCCGCAACGGCCAGCTCAAGGCTGTGGCCGCCGGTACCCGGGGCACTTATTCCAGCGTGGCCCGCAGTTATGACGGCACCTATTCCGCACAGCGCCAGGAGCTGGTCGAGGGGCAGGCAGGTTATGACTTGCTGCAACACGAATTTATCGACTACTGGAGTCGCCCGGTCTATCGCGAATGGCTGCACATGGCGATTGCCAGCGGGGTGATCAAGGTACCGGTCGACGTTGATCCGGACACCGTGTTTGGCGCGATCTACCAAGGGCCGGTGATGCCTTGGATCAACCCAATTCATGAGGCCAATGCCTGGAAAATTCTGGTCGAGGCCGGCTTTTCCGATGAGTCGGAAGTGGCGCGGGCGCGGCAGCGCAATCCGCAGGAACTCAAGCGTTCCCGGGCTTCGGAAATCAAAACCAACCGGGAACAGGGACTGGTCTTCAGTTCGGACTTCTATCACGAGACCTATGGAAAAACGCAAAGCAATGAACAGCAAAACAAAACGAAGCCTGCCGATGATGAGGCCGAGGGCCTCGATAACCCCGACGAATAAGCCCGGTGAAAGCTGGTACTCGCTCCGTGCGGCGCAGCAGCGCGGGGTGGTCGAGGTGATGCTGTACGACGAGATCGGCGCGTGGGGCATTACCGCCAAACAGTTCGCCCGCGATTTGGCCGCCATCGGTGATGTGTCTCAGATCAACCTGCACATTCACTCTCCGGGCGGCGACGTGTTTGAAGGGACCACCATGTACAACCTGCTGCGCGGCCATTCGGCGCGGGTGGTGGTGTACATCGACGGTCTCGCTGCTTCGATGGCCAGCGTGATTGCCATGGCCGGGGATGAAATCAACATGCCGGCCAACGCCATGATGATGATTCACAAGCCATGGGGTGGTCAGGTAGGTGATGCCGACGCCATGCGCGAGTACGCCGACTTACTCGACAAGGTCGAGAGCACGCTGATTCAGGCGTATACGCGCAAGTCGGGCAAGGCGATCGAGGACATTCAGGCGCTGCTCAAGGCGGAAACCTGGATGGATGGCAACGAAGCGGTGGCGGCCGGTTTCGCTGACAAGGTGCTCGATCCGTTCAAGGCGGCCGCTCAACTCACTTCAAAACGCATGCAGGAGTTCACCAACATGCCTACCTTGGCACAAAATCTGTTCAATCCGCGCGCTTCCGCTCCAACCCCAGCACCGGCCCCAGCCTCGACACCTGCGCCGGTTGTCGATCCGGCGCCGGTCGCGCTGACCTTGGATCAGATGCGCGCCCAGGTCATGGCGGCGGACGGGGCGCGCCGCACGGCAATCAATGCCGCGTTCTGCGGCTCGCTGGTCACCAGCCACACCGAGCTGCTCAACACCTGTCTCAATGACCTGAGCTGCACGGCCGAGATGGCGCGGGAAAAACTGCTGGTTGCGCTGGGCTCGACCACCACCCCAACGGGTGGACCTCACCACCATGGCCACATTAGCAACGGCAACTTGGTTGGCGATTCGGTGCGCGCCTCGCTGGCCGGTCGTTTGGGTCAGGCGGAAAACCAGAAAGACAACGCCTATAACCACATGAGCCTGCGCGAGCTGGCCCGCGCCTCGCTGCATGATCGCGGCATTCTAGTGGCCACCCTTGATCCGATGGCCATGGTCGGCTTGGCATTCACCCATGACTCCAGCGACTTCGGCAACATCCTGGTGGACAGCGCCGCCAAGTCGGTCCTGCTCGGCTGGGACGAGGCGCCGGAGACCTATCACCTGTGGACCAAAAAGGGCCGCTTGAGTGACTTCAAGGTGGCGTCCCGGGTCGGCATGGGTGCGTTTCCGAGCCTGCGTGAAGTTCGCCCAGGGGCTGAATACAAGTACATCACCACCAATGACCGTGGCGAAAAAATCCGCCTGGCAACCTACGGTGAGATGTTCAGCATCACCCGGCAGGCGATCATCAACGATGACCTCGACCAGTTGAGCACGGTGCCTTACAACATGGGTCTGGCCGCGCGCGGCACCATCGGCGATCTGGTCTATGACACGCTGATCCATTCGCCGGTGATGAGCGACGGCAAAGCGCTGTTCGATGCCGAGCGCAACAACCTGTTTTCCGGTACCGGCGCCAATATGTCGATTGAGGCGCTGAGCAAGGCCAAGACCGCCATGGCCTTGCAGAAAACCGAGGTCGAGGGTGGCAAGGCCCGCACCCTGAACATTCGTCCGGCGTTTGTCCTGGTGCCGGTGGCGCTGGAAGACAAGACCAACCAACTGATCCGCTCGGCGTCGGTGCCTGGCGTCGACACTAATGCTGGCATCGACAACCCGATCCGCAATTTCGCCACGGTGATCGCCGAGCCACGCCTGGACGATGATTCGCCGGTCACCTGGTATGAGGCCGCCCGCCAAGGTGCTGACACCATCGAAGTTGCTTACCTGGACGGCGTTGAACAGCCCTACATGGAGCAGCAGCAGGGCTTCACCATTGATGGTGTGACGAGCAAGGTGCGGATCGATGCCGGGGTCGCGGCGCTGGATTATCGCGGTCTGAACAAGTCAGTCGGTGTCGTGCCACTTGCGAAAGCCAGCCGTTAACGGTTGAAGAGTCCCCTAAACACCCCGCCGCGAGCGGGGTTTGTTGTTTCTGTGCAGGAGAAATGCGCATGTCCAAGAATTATTCGGGTCCCGGCAGCACGCTGACTTTTGTGGCGCCAGACGGTGGCGCGACGGCGGGGGTGCCGTTGGTGCTGGTTGATACGGTGGTCATCCCGATCGCCAGTGGCGTGGCGGGTGATGTCCTGGTCGGCCATCTCGACGGCGTCTGGCGCCTGCCTGCCGATGCAGCGCTGCTGCAGGGGCAAAAGGTGGCTCTGCAAGCAGGCGTACTGGTTGATCCGCTCACGGCCACTGGTGACACGGTGCCCTTCGGCAAGCTGATGAGTGCTCCGGTCGGCGGTATTGCCGAAGCGTTGTTGATTCAGTGACCACGCTGGGCCGCTTTCGTGACGTCACAGCCCGGATGGATGCAGTGCTGGTCGATCGCCTCGGCGATCGCGCCATCAAGCCGGACGGCCTACCGTTGTCCGGTGCGTTCTTCTCGCCCTTTGTCGGTGCGGATGTCGGCGGTAAATCGAAAAGCGTGCGCCTGGGCAATGCCATCGTGACGGATAACGTTCTGGCGCCCACCTTCACCGCTCGCGTGGTGGAGGCAGTGGGCATCGAGAAAGACTCCTTTCTTACCATCGATCTACCGGCGGAGCAGGGCGGTGGTCGCTACAAGGTCAGCAAGCGCGAGCCGGACGGCGCCGGCATGGTCACTTTCATACTGAGTTTGAACAATGGATGAGCTGACGACCTTACACAATGCGATCGAGGCGACATTCCGCGCCGGCTTGCCGTCGGTGGTGAGCGTCGAGGCGTTTCCCGAGCTGAATGCTGAAGTCGGTCTGCCGGCGGTGTTGTTCGCCCTGACGGAAATCGGCGAAGCACCCGACAATGGCAGCGGCAAAACTTCCCTGAGCGGCCGCTTTCAGGTGTGCATCATGGTCGATTCCACCATCAGCAAAGCGGCCTTGCAGGCCGCCATTCTGGCCGCCGAGATCAGCAAGATTTTGCGTGGGCAGTATTGGGGGCTGGACTTTGTCGAAGAGGTGCAGGACGTACGTGCATTCCCGGACGACTCGATGCCGGAGCTGGCGCAATTTGTGGTGTGGATCGTTGAGTGGAAGCAGATATTCCAGATCGGTGAAACCGAATGGTTATGGCCAGTCGAGCCGCCGGGTTCTCTGTACCTGAACGTCGATGGCTGCACCGGTACCGGCAATGAAGATCACTACTTTCAACCGGAGGATCTGGTATGGGATACGCCAGCGCCGAACACGACCGAATGATCGCCGCCATGCTGCTGCCCTGCGTGGTGGTCGGCGTCGATCTGATGGCCGGGCGGGTGCGGGTCAAGGCCGGGACCTGGGTCAGTGCCTGGGTGCGCTGGCATAGCCTGGCCGCCGGTAAGGCCCGTCATTGGCGTGCGCCGAGTACGGGGGAGCAGGGCGTGCTGTTCAGCCCCAGCGGTGATCCGGCCATGGGCACCTTTATCCCGGGGTTGTATGGCAACGCCGGGACGCCACCGGACAACCGCGATCACGTCGAGGCCTGGCATTTCGACGATGGCGGTTCACTGGTTTACGACTGGGAAGCCGGCAGCTACAGCATTGCGCTGCCCGAGGGCAGTCGCGCGACCATCACGGTCGGTGGCTCGCAGTTTGAAGTGGCGCCGGAACAAGTGCGGGTGACGGCCAGACAAATCATCCTTGCGGGTGAGGTGGCTATCGACGGATCGCTGAGCGTGTCCGGCGACATCAGCGGTGCCGGCACGATCATGGATGCCGGCGGTAACAGCAGCAACCACTCGCATTGAGTGCACATTCACTTTGAGCCCGCCGCGCGCGGGCTTTTTCATGTCTGGAGAAAAGCATGACGAGTAAAACCAAGGCCGCTCCCGCCGCCACGGATGCACCCGAGCCGGCCACGCTGAGCATCTTTCGCGACACGCTGTACACCTCACGGGTGCTGATCCTGCTGGACGCCGGGCGCACCTTGAAAGTCAAAAAAGGACAAGTCGCGGTGGCGTCGGACGACACGGTCGCGCTCGACTATTTGCATGGCCGCAAGGATTTTGTCGCGGTCGAGGGCTGATCCAATGATCGGGATGATCGGACTGGACCGCCGCACCGGCCAACTCATTTCCGGCCTCGATCACCTGCGCCAGTCCATCGAGGACATCTTGTCCACTCCCTTGGGCAGCCGGCGCATGCGCCCGGAGTACGGCAGCAAGCTGCGGCGGTTTGTCGACCTGCCGGTCAATGACGGCTGGAAAAGTGCCGTGCAGGCCGAAGTGGCCAGTACGCTCGGGCGTTGGGAGCCACGGCTGAAACTCGGCCGTGTGCGCGCCGTGGCCATTCTCGACGGGCGTATCACCTTTGAGCTGACCGGGCAGTACCTGGGTAGCGACGTGACTTTGGAGGTGTCCGCATGACTATGGAACTGGCGGCCCTGCCGCCGCCGCAAGTGCTCGAAGACCTCGACTTTGAAGTGGTCTACCAGGAGAAGCTGGAAGCCTTTCGCCTGAGCATGGGCGACAACTGGAGTGCGGAGCTCGAAAGCGACCCGGTGCTCAAGCTGATCGAGCAGGCCGCGTATGGCGCCTTGCAGAACCGGGCGCGGGTCAACGACGCGGGCAAGGCCTTGCTGTTGGCCCATGCCGAGCGGGCCGACCTCGATCACCTCGCCGCCAACGTCAACCTGCAGCGCCTGGTGATTCAGGCGGGAGACCCGAGCACGGTGCCGCCGACGCCGCAGGTGCTCGAAGAGGACGATGCCCTGCGCGAGCGAGTGCAGCTGTCGTATGAGGGGCTGACCACGGCGGGACCGCGAAACAGCTACATCCTGCATGCGCGCAACGCCTCGGGCCTGGTGGCCGATGCCACGGCGGAAAGTCCGTCACCGGCCGTAGTGGTGGTCACCGTGCTCAGCCTGGAAGGCAGCGGCGCCGCCTCGCCGGAACTACTGGAAGAGGTCCGGCTGCACCTCAATGACGAAGACGTGCGACCGGTGGCCGACCGCCTCACGGTGCAGAGCGCTGTGGTCATCGATTACCACATTGACGCGGTGCTGTACCCGCAGGCACCGGGGCCGGAAAACGAAGCCTACTTGGCCGAAAGCCAGAAACGCCTGAGCGAGTGGATCAACCCACGCCGTCGCCTCGGTCTGGAAGTGGCGCGCTCGGGGATCGATGCGCAATTGCACGTTCCCGGCATTGCCCGGGTTGAGCTGCTCGACTGGACGGACGTCAGACCGAGCAAGGCCGAGGCGGCGTACTGCACGAGCTACAACGTGGTGTTGGGAGACAGTCTGACATGAGCAGTCAGCTGCCCCTCAACAGCACGCCGCTAGAGCTGGCCGTCGAGGCGGCCAACTATGAAAACACACTGATTCCGCTGCGCAGTTTGTACAACGCCGATACCTGCCCTGAACACCTGTTGCCGTATCTGGCGTCGGCCTGGTCGGTGGACCGCTGGAACAACAACTGGACGCAGGAGGCCAAGCGCACGGCAATCCGTTCGGCGTACGACGTGCATGCACGCAAAGGCACCATCGGTGCGCTGCGTCGGGTGGTCGAGCCTTTGGGCTACCTGATCGACGTGGTCGAGTGGTTCGACACCGTGCCTGAAGGCGTGCCCGGCACCTTCGCCCTAGAGGTCGGCCTGAATGACGCCGGCATCACCGAGGAACTGTACGAGGAACTGGCGTGGTTGATCGACGACGCCCGCCCGGTCAGCCGGCACATGACCAACCTGGCGCTCAGCCTGCAGACCGAGGGGGTGCTGGGCATTGCCGTGTGCGTGCAAGAAGGCGAGGAGATCGACGTGTACCCACCGGCCCCGAAAGACATCGACGTGACCGGCACTTTTGGCCCGGCGCTCTGCGTCGATGAAACCGATACTTTGGACGTTTATCCCTATGATTGATAAGACCAGTCAGTTTTTTGCCATTCTCACGGCGGTCGGTGAAGCCAAACACGCCAATGCCATCGCTATGGGCCTGGACTGGATGTTCACCGAGATGGGCCTGGGCGATGCCAACGGCACCGACCCGATTCCCGATCGCCTGCAGACCCAGTTGATCAACGAATGGCGCCGGGCGCCGATCAACCAGATCCGGGTCGATCCGGCCAATCCCAACACGGTGATCACTGAGCAGATCATTCCGCCGGAAGTGGGCGGTGAGTGGATTCGCGAGATCGGCCTGTACGATGTCGACGGTGATCTGGTGGCGGTGGCCAACTGCGCACCGAGCTATAAACCATTGCTGGACCAGGGCAGTGGCAAAACCCAAGTGGTGCGGATGAATTTCATCGTCAGCAGCTCGGCGAACATCGTGCTGAAGATTGACCCGGCGGTAGTGCTGGCCACGCGTGAGTATGTCGACCTGGCTATCAGTGAGGCGCTGGCCAAGCTGGATCACAAACAGTCAGCGCTGGTGGCGGCCACGGTTCCCATCACCCTGAGCAATGTGCAGACCATCGATGACGTGGCCGTTGCCGCCGGTGATCGCGTGCTGGTGACCGCCCAGGCAGAGGCCCAGAACAACGGTGTCTATGTCGTCAGCGCCGAAGGCTGGACGCGGGCCGCCGATGCCGACAACAGCCTGGAAGTGACACCGGGGTTGTTTATCCACGTCGAGCAGGGCACGACCAACGGCGACAGCCTCTGGCAGTTGGTCACCGACGCGCCGATCACCCTCGGTACCACCGGTTTGCAGTTTGAAATGATCGCGGGTGGTAGTGGGGGCGGTGTGGGCACTTTTCGCAGTGTCACCGTTGATGCCCTTGGGCGTGTGATCGCTGGCACCAACCCGACCACCCTGGACGGCTACGGCATCACCGATGCCCTGACGGTGAGTGAAAACCTTGCCGACCTGACGGATGTGGTCGAGGCTCGGGATAACCTCGGGCTGGGCACCGCCGCGACCGCTAATGTGCAGGTCGAACTGCACGATTTAACGCCTGATGCGCTCATGAAGGTCGGAGCGTTCGGCTGGGGCGGTGCCGCCTATATGGTCAGCGATGTTGATATAGGTGGTCTAAACGCGACTACGGCCCTCTATTACATCGTTAGAGGTATTGGGGGGCCAGGTGGCGGGGCTTATGAGGGTTGGGTTCGCGTCTCGGCGATTACACCAGGTCAGTACGCCTTTCAGGAGATTTTTGGGGTTGGCAACCACACCCTATACCGCCGGGCCTTGATTGCCGGTGTTTGGGGCGTATGGGAAAACATCTGGGACTCAACCAATCTGGTTAAACAAACCACTCCCCAAGATGACACGCCAGGCTGTGTATTGCTCGCGGGTGCTTATGGCATCGGTCGCGGGGGGATTGTCCTTCCCGAGGGCACCGATCTAAACACAGTCACCACCGTGGGTATGTACCGGGTGAACCCCGGCCCGAACGTTCCAGAAGGCGGGCAATTCTCCCCCATGCTGGTTACGGTCAGTCAAGACACCCTCTGGCAACAAATCGTCGGCTATCAATCCGGTTCAACTTTTACTCGTGGTGCCGTTATGAACCCAGCGGAGGGTAGATACGTATTCACTCCGTGGGCAACCGGTTGGGACACTAATAACTTTAACCCTGGTAATTACCAACCTGCGTTGGGCTTCGTTCCCGTGCAGCAAGGCGGGGGTGTGGATCAAGACCCCAATAAAATCCACATCGGCTACAACAACGCCACGGGCCAAATAAAAATACAGGTTGATGCGACTGACTTCGGGCATCTCTGGACCCAGGCCAATTTTGATCCTGCTTCTATTTTTTCCGTCCCCATCGGCGTGCCGTTTCCATGGCCAACAGCTACGCCACCCGAGAAATGCGTGTTGATGGGAGGGCAGCCGTTCAATGTCGAGTGGTACCCGATATTGGCAGCCGTGTACCCCAGCGGCTTCTTGCCAGACCTACGCGGGGAATCGATTCGTGGTCTGGATGGCGGGCGCGGAATCGACCCCGACTCTGGGCGCGCCGTGTTGAGCCTTCAACTCGACACGCTACAAAACATGACGGGTGAACTCAGGCTACAGGACGATGATTCGATGTTGCTGGTGAATACCGCGACCGGCGTATTTACGGCTACTGGTTATACGACGGCCAATATCCCTGCTGCACCAAGCATGACTACAACGGGCTATATGTCTGCAACTTTTAATCCATCGGCAGTTGTCCGTGTGAGCACCGAAACCCGTATGCGTAACGTGGCGTACAACTACATCTGCAGGATGTACTGATGACTACTTTAGTGAATGGTTTTTTTGAAGAGAGCGGCTGGATCGAGGTTTACACGTTCAGTGAATCCACAGGTGAATACCTCGGAAAGAACGAAATCTATGTGAGCGCTGGCTGCGGTCTGCCGGCTGGCGCAACGCTGGATGAACCACCACAAGCTCCGGAACAACAGGTGGTCGTTAGACAGCAGGATGCATGGGGTGTCGTGCCTGACTTCCGGGGCGTGGTTTTTCGCACCACTGACGGTGCCGAGGTGACGCACTCGATGCCGGGCGAGTTGCCGGCCGAGCTGACGGCTATGCCGCGACCGAGTGCGGCCTATATTTGGGATGGTCTCGTTTGGGTGCTCGATGCCGCACGCGATCTGGCGCTACAGAGCCGGCGAGAACGATCGTGGATCGAAAACGAACTGCACTGGGCTGGCCGAGAGATCGACAAGCATCTGGATGCTGACCCGGCCGCGCTTAACACCGAACTCGCCTGGCGCACCTACCGCAATGAACTGCGGGCCTGGCCAACTTCGCCAGACTTTCCGGCCAGTGATAAACGGCCGCTAAAGCCGGACGGATTGACCAACACCCCGTCCTGACGCCCCGCATTGTCGGGGCGTTTTCTTTTCCGTTACGCGTCACGTCACTCACAGCCTCGCTTATGCGGGGCTTTTTCGTTTCTGGAGCATCACTCTATGAGTTTCTTTCACGGCGTCACCGTGACCCTGGTGGACACCGGCGCCCGGCATATCGCCACCCCGTCCGCGTCGATCATCGGCCTGTGCAACACCTTCACCGTGGCGCCGCCGGCGACCGCGGCGGCCAACGAATTGCTGCTGATCACCCGCGAAAGCGAAGCGGTCGCCGCCTGGGGCCCGGATGCGGCAATCACCCAGGACTGCAAGGCTATTTTCAAGCGGTCGAAGGCGGTGATTGTCGCCGTCGGTGTGCCGGTGTTGGAGGATCCGGCTGAGCAGCTGTCAGCGATCATCGGCGGAGTTTGGGCCGATGGTAGCCGGACCGGCATGCAGGCGCTGCTCAACGGCAAAAGCAAGTTCAACGCCCAGCCACGGTTGTTGGTGACGCCGGGGTACTCGGCGACGCTGGCGGTGGCCACCGAGCTGGTGGCACTGGGCGACAAGATGCGGGCGATGGCCATCCTCGACGGGCCGAACACCACCGACGAAGCGGCGATCGCCTATGCCGAAAACTTCGGCAGCAAACACGCCTACATGGTCGACCCGGGCGTGCAGTTCTGGGACACCGGAACCAGCGCTACCGTCAACGCACCAGCCTCGGCGTGGACCGCCGGCCTGTTTGCCTGGACCGATGCCACCTACGGTTTCTGGGCCTCGCCGTCGAACAAGGAGTTTGTCGGCATCACTGGCACCACGCGCCCGATCGAGTTTCTCGACGGCGATGCGTCCTGCCGGGCCAACCTGCTCAATAACGCGAACATCACCACGATCATCCGTGATGACGGGTATCGGTTGTGGGGCAACCGCACACTGTCCAGTGACCCGAAATGGAAGTTCGTCACCCGAGTGCGCACGCTGGATATCGTCATGGACGCCATCCTCTACGCGCACAAGTGGGCCGTCGACCGCTCGATCACCGCGACCTACGTCAAGGACGTGACCGAAGGCCTGCAGGCGTTCATGCGCGACCTGAAGAATCAGGGCGCGATCATCAACTTTGAGGTCTATGCCGACGAAGAGCTGAACAGCTCCAGCGAAATCAGCGACGGCAAGGTGTACTGGAACATCCGGTTCACCGATGTGCCGCCGGCCGAAAACCCGAATTTTCGCGTGGAGGTGACCGATCAGTGGATCACTGAAGTGCTGGACACCGCTGCCTAAGGAGGCCGTTTTATGATTCCGGAAGTGCTCTACAACACCAACCTGTTCGTCGACGGTATCAGCCTGCAAGGCGATGTGCCGAGCCTGACCCTGCCCAAGTTGACCCTCAAGACTGACGAATACCGCGCGGGCGGCATGGACGCGGCGGTCGAACTCGACATGGGGATGGAGAAACTGGAAGCCAGCTTCCTCACCAATGGTGTGCGCCGCGAGGTGCTGAAGTTCTTCGGCCAGTCCGACTTGACCGGGTTCAACGCCTCGTTCCGCGGTGCCTTTAAGGGCCAGAAAGGTGTGGTCAAGTCGGTGGTTGCCACCCTGCGTGGCAGCCTCAAGGAAGTCGATCCGGGGGACTGGAAACCGGGTGAAAAAGGCGAGTTCAAGTACGCCGTCGCCGTGACCTATTACAAGCTGGAGATCGACGGCAGCGTGATGTTTGAAATCGATCCCCTCAACTCGATCCGCGTCATCGATGGCGTCGACCAACTGGCCGCCGTGCGGTCCGCCCTGGGCATGTAAGGAGCACCACCATGAGCAACGCAAAAGACAATGTTCTGCCCAAGTGGCTGCAACTGGGCGATGGCATTGCCACCGTCATCTTATCCAAACCGAGCGAGGCCAATGGCATCAAGGTCGACAAGCTGACCCTGCGCGAGCCGACGGTGCGCGAGATGCGCGCCGCGACCCTGCAGGGTGGAAGCAACGAAGAAGAACAGGAAATGGTCTTGTTCTGCAGCCTGGCAAGTATCGGCCGCGCGGATTTGGAAGGGCTGCTGATGCGTGATTACCGTCGTCTGCAGACCGCCTATTTTCGTCTGGGAGCAGACGACGGGGTTTAACCCCCGCCTGCAAAAGGCCCTGGCTAAACGCTTGGCCGTCGAGCTGAATTTTTCGGCGGCCGAGATCCAGGGGCTGTCGTTTTCCGAGATGGTCTGGTGGCTCACGGATTGAGCCCACCCCGTCGCACGTAGGTGATAAGCATGGCGAACAAACTCTCGCTCGGGCTGGTGATTGGTGGCGCCGTCGATTCTTCGCTCGGCGCCGCCTTCAAGAACGTCAGCGGCGAAATGAAAAAGCTCGAGGCGCAAACCACGCGCGCCAAGGGCTTGCAGAAAGTCATCGGCGAAACCATACGCCTGCGCGATGAATGGAAAAAGGCTCACGACAGCGGCGCGGCCAACGCCGATGCCCTGCTACGCAAACTGGAGACCAACACCAGCAGCCTGCGCAAGCAGGGAGTCGAAGTCGGCCGCCTGCGTCAGGAGTACCTGGCGCTGGCCAAGGTGGTGCGCAGCGCCGAGTTCAAGGCCAAAGGGATGGGCCAGGTCGAGGAGGGGCGGGAAAGTTTACGCAGCGGATTTGGCACGGCAATGGCCGGCACCACCCTGGCGGCCGTGCCAACCAAGGTCAGTGCGGATTTTCAGGCGATCATTCGGGACATCGCGATCAAGTCCGGTACCGCCAATACTCAGCAGGAAGTGAACACCGCGCGGGACATTGTGCAGACTTCGAAAGACACCGGCATGGCCAACACCCAGGTGGCCGAGCTGGTGAACCAGCTGGTCGGTGGCGGCATGGAGTTAGCCCAGGCACTGAAGTACGCACCGGTGGCCGCCAAGTTTTCGGTCGGGCAGGGCGCGTCGGGCACCGACACGGCGAAGATGATTCTGGCGATGCAGAACAACGCCAAGCTCACTGACCCCAAAAGCATGGAACAGGCCCTGGCATCGGTCGCGCTGCTGGGCCAGCAAGGCAGCTTCGAGGCGGCCGACATGGCCAAGTGGTTTCCGGAACTGTTGGCACAGATGGCCAGCAGCGGCATCACCGGTCAGGACGCGGTGACGCAATTGGGCGCCATGCTGCAGGTACAGATCAAGAGCGCCGGCAGTGCGGATGAGGCGGCGAACAACCTGAAAAACTGGATCGCGAAAATCGGTTCAGGGGAAACGGTCAAAGGTTATGCCGATGCCGGGATTGACTATCAGGGCTCGATGAATGCCGCGATTGGCAAAGGCCTGTCGACCTTTGAAGCCAGTTTTGAACTGGCTCGCCGGTACGTGGAAAAGACCGACCCGAAGAAGGCCAAACAGCTGGATCAGGGCCTGACCAACATCAGCCAGGAGACCGACCCGGCCAAGGCACAAGCGATGGCCGATGCCCTGGCTGCGACCCTGCGTACCGGCGATCTGTTTGCCGACATGCAGGTCAAGACCGCGCTGATGGCCTACACCCAGAACAAGAAACTCTATGCGGACCTGAAAAGGGATGCTGCGAACCCCAACGGCCAACGCAAGGACATTCTCGACAAAAACCTGAGCGAGCGTCGCGAAGCCTCATCACAACGCTGGGCCGAAACCGGTCAGGCGTTCAACGATTCGCTGCGGGCCATCGGGGATGCCTTGCGTCCGGCGACGGATGCGTTGGCCACCGGGATTGGTGCGGCAGCGCGTGGCTTGACCGCGTTGTCTGAGGAAACGCCCAAAGCGGTGCTGGGCCTGGCGGCACTCACTGCCGGAGCGTTAATGCTGGGCAAGGCCTGGGCCGCACTGAAGATCGGGCGGGGGTTGGTGAACATCGCCCGTGGTTCGGCCGGCGACCGGTCCAACATCGTACAGCGGGTGTTCGTGACCAACGCGGATGACGTTGATGACGACGGGCTGGATCAAGATAAAGGTCGAAAACGAAAAGGTGCCGGAAGTCGGGTGTCCCGTGGTTCCCGCTTTATGAAAGTTGGTGGGGCGCTGGCGGCGGTCGGCGCCGGCATTCAGGTATTGGATACTTATCAGAATGCGACCACGCGCGATGAGAAGGCTGAAGGTTACGGCGGGGCGGCGGGTAGCTTGGCCGGAGGCATGGCGGGTGCAGCGGCCGGCATGGTCATCGGTTCGATCATCCCACTAATTGGAACCGCGATTGGCGGAGCGATCGGTGGCATGGTCGGCGCGTGGGGCGGCGGTGACGTGGGCGCGACCATGGGCAAGGCCTTGTTTGGCGGGCCGGACACGCCGGCCAAAGCACCGATCGGCATCTTGCCCATGGCCGCCGGCCAAGGGGTGGGCGCGGTCGTGCGCTCGATGGAAAACGCCCCCGCTGTGCCGGTCACGGCGGCGGCATTGATGTCGACCACGGTGGCAAAGACGCCCGAATGGCCGAAGGTCGATCAGCAATTCACCTTCGCCCCGGCCCCGGTTTTTCAGGTGCATGGCGATGTGAAAGACCCGGCGCAGTTCGTTCAGGAAATGATGCCGTACCTGCGGCGCCAGTTTGACGACTTTGCCCGGGAGGCGCGTGACCGCCAGTTGTTTGATGCGCCCCACGTGGGCTAAGGAAGTGTTATGGCGGATGAAAAAAACTACCTGGAGCAGCTGCAGGGTGGCCTGAAGTACATGGTCGACGCCGGCGAAGCCGGCCGCACGGACATCGAGTCGATGACCGGACCCATGAATGGCGCGCTCAATGAAATCAGCGGGGCGGCCGATGCGCTGGAAGGCTTGCCCTTTCTCAGCGAGGACCTGAGCGACAAGACCCGCCGCCTGCAAAGTGCAATCAACTCGGCGCAGGCCAAGATCGGCAAGGTGGCCAGCTACTACAACCAGACCCAGCGCGCCCTGGCACAGTTTGATGAGCATTTTTCCGCGTTGACTGAGCAGATTGGCCGCTTTGGTGCGGCGTTCAACAAGGTCGCCGGCAAGGCCAATGCCGCGCTGGGCAACATCTTCCCCACGCAATGGTTTGCCGGTGACATGTCGCCGATTCCCGACGCGGTGAAGCCATTCCCGCACCTGCTGATCCTCTACCCGCTGAAAGCCAATGAGCGGCCGTACTACTTCAACCTGGACACCGCCGCGTTTGACGAACTGCGCCGGCAGACGGCGTTTCGCTGGGCCGCGCAGGAGCGCCTGACCCGGCGCCCGGCACAGCAGGCGGTGGGCCTGGGTGAGGAAAAAATCACCATCAAGGGCGCGATCTACCCGAGCTTCAAAGGTGGGCTGAAGCAGCTGGATCGGCTGCGCAGCATCGGTGCCAAGTTGCTGCCCCTGAACCTCACCACCGGTTACGGCGAAGTGCTGGGCAACTGGTGCCTGACCAATATCGACGAGGAACAAAGCGCGTTGCTGCCCGGGGCGATCCCGCGCAAGCAGGGCTTTTCATTGGAGTTTGTCCGTTATGGCGATGACCTGCAGAACGGCTGATGGGGATCTGCTCGATACTCTGTGCCACCACTATTACGGCCACCTGAACCGCAGCGTTGAGGCGGTGTTGGCGGCCAATCAGGGCCTGGCGGATGAGCCACAACCGTTTCGGGCCGGCGTGCTGATCACGCTGCCGGAACTGGTGGTGGAAACTGACAGCGTCATTTCTTTGTGGGAGTAATCCCGTTACCCAGCCCGCCGCGTGCGGGCTTTTTCTTGTCTGAGGTGCCGCCATGCAACCACTTTTCCGCATCGTCGCCGATGGCGCCGACATCACCACTTTGATCAATGATCGGCTGGTGTCGCTGCAGCTATCCGACCGGCCCGGGATGGCCTCGGATTCGTTTGAGCTGCGCATTGATGACCGCGACGGCGCGGTGTCGCTGCCCGTGCGTGGCGCGAGTATCGAGGTCTACCTGGGTTATGCCGGCGCCGATCTGACGCGCATGGGCCGCTATACCGTGGACGAGGTGGCCGTTTCCGGCCCGCCGGACACGCTGGTGATCAGCGGCAAGGCCAGCGACATGCGCGGCAGCGGCAAGACCACGCGCAGCGGCAGTTGGGAGGACGTCAGCCTGGCGCAGATCGTTGGTGACGTGGCCGCGCGCAATGGCTGGCAGCCGTCGTGCCCAGTCGACACCCGGGTGCCACGCACGGATCAGCTCAATGAATCCGACTTCAACTTCATCACCCGATTGGCCAAGAAACATGACTGTACGGCCAAGGTGGCCGACGGCAAGCTGCTGGTCCTGCCGCGCCAGGGAGGGCAAAGCGCCAGTGGCAAGGCCTTGGGTGTGATCACCTTGCAACGCAATGACGTGACCCGCTGGCAGTTTCGCTTGAGCGACCGCAGTACGCATCAAGGCGTCAGCACCCAGTATCAGGACCCCGC
The DNA here is from genome assembly GCF_047304225.1 of Pseudomonas sp. Pseusp3. NCBI lineage: Bacteria > Pseudomonadati > Pseudomonadota > Gammaproteobacteria > Pseudomonadales > Pseudomonadaceae > Pseudomonas > Pseudomonas sp. Pseusp3. The sequence goes on from NZ_JBGLYV010000030.1 coordinate 38,459, forward strand.
CAGCGGGGAACTGCTGGTCTCGCACCTGGACAATCCCAACGTGCCCGAAGGCATGCCACCGGTGCACACCGATCGCCATATCTACCCGGACCGCACGGCAGCCGATGAGGCCGCCAAGGCACGTCTGGCCGCGTTCAACCGATCCACCGCCTCGGTGCGCCTCGACCTGCCGGGCCGGACCGATCTGTTTGCCGAAATCATGATTAAGACGGAAGGCTTCAAGCGCGGCCTTGATAGCGAATACTTGGTGGAGTCGGTCGATCACACGTTCACGCCGTCCGGGTGGACGGTGTCGGTCGAGTGCAATGGCGGCAAGGAGGGTAAGGCCAAGGCCTCCGGCAAGCCGCATAAAGTCGTGCTTGAAGTGCCAGGTTGATTGCCCTAAGGGACATAAGGCCACCGGGTCGGTCGTTTAGAGCGCTGCATGGTGATCCGAACGCCTGTTACTTCATGGCGTTCGGGGACTGCGGGTAAAGGTTAAACGGCATCCGAAATTTTGATGCCCATAATCTCCATTGAGAGATGAGATGCACCGACAACCGAGCCTTTGAGCTCAATTGTTCCGGCTTCATAATTCACCGTTCCGGCAGCATTCAATGTGTAGTTGTCTATTCCTACAACGTTGGTGTTTCCTTCTCTCCATTTACTGATTGTAAATTGAGATTTGAACGCACCTGATTGCTTAGGAACATCCCCCTGATAAAGATAATGGGGGTCACCACCATTGGCTTTTCCTTCCTTCACCACAACAAGACCGCTACCGTAATCACCTGTGCTGGCCTTGAAATTCACAGAAAAAATCCCGTTAGACATCGTGCAGACTCCTTCGCTATGAGAAGGGTGAGCATAGGGTTCAACGTCATTTACGCAAGTAGGTTGCATCCAAACAGTATTACTAATCACGTAAAGGAGCGGCCAGTCTGGATGCGTCAACATCCAGACTGGCCACCGTCCCCGCAGATTGTCCCTGCAAGTCCCGCCAAGGCTCCTGCTCTGTGCACAAAGCAGAGCGAGCCTAGCACCTGTTTATTTATACAGTAAAGGTCTTGCTATCCATGTCTACCCCTATTATCCCTTGGATGGGCGGCAAACGCCGTCTGGCCGATCGCCTCATTCCGCTTTTTCCGCCACACGAATGCTACGTCGAAGTCTTTGCCGGCGGCGCCGCGCTGTACTTCATGCGACCCCAGGCAGCGCCCGTCGAAGTGCTCAATGACATCAACGGCGACCTGGTGACGTTGTACCGCGTGGTGCAGAACCACCTCGAAGAGTTTGTGCGCCAATTCAAATGGGCGCTCAGTTCGCGCCAAGTGTTCGAGTGGCAGAAAATGACCCGCGTCGAAACCCTTACCGACATCCAGCGCGCCGCCCGTTTCTTCTACCTGCAGCACCATGCCTTCGCCGGTAAGGTCTCCGGGCAGACGTTCGGTACCGCGACCACCACCCCGTCGATCAACCTGTTGCGCATCGAGGAAAACCTTTCGGCCGCTTGGCAACGCCTGTCCGGCACCTACGTCGAGAATCTGCCTTGGCTTGAATGTGCCGAGCGCTACGACCGTGCCCATACCTTCCACTACATGGATCCGCCGTATTGGCAGACCGCCGGCTATGGGGTGGACTTTCCATTTGAGAACTATGAGCGGATGGCCGACTTCATGCGACGCTGCAAGGGCAGGGTGATGGTCAGCATCAACGACCACCCGGACATCCGCCGGGTGTTCGAAGGCTTTCACTTCGAGATGCTGGACATCCGCTACACCACGACCAATCAGCGGCAGGGCAAAGCTGAGGTCAGTGGCGAACTGGTGATCATGAACTGGGAGCCTGCAGCATTGGGAGGTCTGTTTTGAAATGACTGCTTTCGCTTGTGGATTCAACCGGTCGATGCAACAGATCGGCTGAATCGTTCAGCGGGCGCATCGTAATTTAGTGTTTTCCGAGTGACGGCCACGTTCGAAAGATTGAGTTGGCTGCCGCACTGCATTTTTCTTATCGCACTCCGCTTCCGCTTCCGCACGTGTTGGAAACGACCGACCAAGACGGCATTTCTCCTTGTCGTCAAAAATATCGAAACCACAAGGAGCCATGCTGGAGTAGTAGCGGCCACCTATCCGGACCGATCCCCCCGTCTCAGTCGGTATCGCCGGAACGACAACAAACCTCGACGCCATCACATCACCTTGATTTCTCAATACTTTATAATTGTGGTTCATATGTCCGCTACATCAACCATCCGATGAATGGAATCGACAAGCGGATGCAGGTAGCAAATGCAGGATATCCACCGGCTATATACCGTGACATTGATTGAGGACTGCTATTGGCTGTTTTCTGCCTGTCGCAAAGGGCAGCATCCGACCCATTGCTGCCAGTCATTTGCGTCTACAAAGTCAGGGGCGATTCATCTTTTATGTAGGGGGTCCAGATTGGCAAACGTCAATAACTTTAACTGCGACTTTGGGGCTTTCGTTTCTCAGTAAGTTGTCTAGCTCTGTATTGTTTATTGAGGTCGTCCCGGTTGTAGTGTTTGCCCTTCCGGCAACCAGTCAGCTTTCGAAGCGATAAAGGGCGTGCCAAGCCGATGCCTTTGGCCAATATAAATGACCTCGTTGATGCCTTCGTCTTTTGAGAATAAAAAATTATTTTTGCTCCTCTTGAATCGTTTTTCTCACATCGCTATATATTTTTGTACGCGATGCCGAAACCGGGTCGCGCCATAAATCACTTGGAGAAAACTCAGGAGATTTAGCTATGGCTAGTACCGTTTCGTTGGCCCCACTGTTCCGTCAGTCGGTAGGCTTTGATCGTTTCAACGACCTTTTTGAATCCGCGCTACGCAGCGAGGCGGCCTCGACTACCTACCCACCTCATAACGTCGAGAAGCACGGTGACGATCATTATCGAATCGTCATAGCTGCGGCGGGTCTGAGTGAGGAGGATTTGGACATTCAAGTCGAGAAGGAGGTTTTGACCATCGCCGGTGGCAAGCGAGAAAGCGATCAGGAGACGATTTACCTTCATCAGGGAATCGCTCAACGTGCATTTCGACTGTCTTTCCGTTTAGCGGATCACATTGAGGTTCAAAATGCATCGTTGTCCAATGGACTGTTGAGCATTGATCTGCTGCGGGTTGTACCAGAGGAAGCCAAGCCTCGGCGCATCAACATTGATGGCTCGGGGAAGTCTGATCTGAAACAAATCAACTGATAGCAGCAAACGAGGCGCTCTTCGGAGCGCCTTTCTTAACTGCAGAATCGGCCAATAGAAGACATTCTCTGGCCTCTCAAAAGATATCCCACGAATATCTCCTAATTGAACGATTCCACGAGCATAGTCTAGCTTTACGAACCACCAGATTGGAGTCGATGGCCTGGCAGATCAGGATGAATCGGTCCCGATATCGTAGAGCCCATATGAGAGGCAGCTTTTGGCCGCTTGCTGCCCGTGACGAAGGGCAGTAGTCGACCCAAAGCCGACTGTGATGTCGGCTTTGGGTTGAAACGGTCATGCAAGTGGTTCCTTGCGTTTGCTGACGACATGATCAGCCGTTTGATAGACGACGCTAGCCTCCCGAGTTGTTGTTGACCTTGACCTGTGGACCGATGGCATCTCCGGTACGGAAGGTTGGCAACGCAACCGAGTTCACGAATTTCACGCCGTCCCAGCTGGGCAACGGTGTGGGCATCAACTGGAACTGGCCCGGGTGCTCGGAGTCCCAACGCAGCAGCATCGAGGTGTCCTCATGTTGTGTGTTGTGGCAGTGCTCCATGTAGGTACCGACAAACTCACGGATGCGTATGGCCATTTCGACATTGTCGAGGCTGTCAGCGCTGTCGCCTATACGGTAGACGTCTTTACGTGCGCCTTTTTCCCATTCGGGTGGTGGTTTGCCACCGCGACTGAGAATGACCCCTTCCTCGAAGTGCACATGCACCGGGTGACTCCAGCCATTGCCGCCGTTCTGGATCTTCCAGATTTCCAGCGTGCCTTCACCCTTGAACCCGGCCGGTGTCGGGCCATTGGCCAGTTGTGGCGGGGCTGAAATCCGCCGCGGGTCCATGTTGAAGCCCAGGCCGCCATCGGTCTTGATCGTCCAGGGCGTCTCATCGGTGCCGTCGGAGCGACCAAAGATAAAGGTGCGGTGCCGCGCCTGGGCAAGCCGGGCGATATCGGCAGGGTCATCACGGTGCAAGGGCAGGGGGATCATGAACTTGCCTTCGGGCTTGCCAGGCTTGGCGGGCTCGTAGTCGACCGGATTCAGGCTGACATCCTGGCCGCTGTAAGGCTGGACGTTCAGTTGCAGGAACACGCCCACGCCCGGGTCACCGTTGACCCACTGTGGCCCGTGGCTGGTTTGCCTGACGACGGGCAGGTACCTCTCGGAGAGTACATCCGCCAATGGAATGTCACGATTCGGACGCTTGCCGTTTTGATGCTCCTCGATGTTGACGAAGTAAATCTTGTCGCCTGGCTTGATACCGTTTGCCGCGAAGTCGACGACGATGTCATAGCGCTCGGCAATGCCCAGGATGGGCAGAATGGCGTTGTTGTCCTGTGTGTCGCCGTCACCATCGAGGTCCAGGCTGCCATCGAAGGGCACCGCGTGTTCCATGAGGTTGCCGTCGTTGGCAATCATGTGGAACGGCACGCGGTTATAAGACACGCCGGAACCTGCCGGGCCGGGGAACTCACCACCATTACCACTGACCTGACGCACCAGTGCGAACTTGAAGTAGCGAGATACCGATCCATCGAGAATGCGGAAACGGTAACGGCGGGCACGTACGTCCATGTAGGGCTTGTACTCCCAGTTGGCCAGTATCTGGTCACCGAGAAAACCGTCGGTGTTGAACGGGTTGAACCACAACTGGCCGGTCTGGTCCCAGGCCTTGTCGGCCACCAGCAGGTTGACGTCGTAGTCGCGGTTGCCCCAGCCCAGCGCCGAACCGCTGGGCAAGCGCAGGTTGACCCCGTCGTCGACCGCCTCGTTGCCACGGTCCAGGGCGCTGTAGTAGTTCATCATCACCGCGTTGCCCTTGTAGACGTTCTGTGCGGTGAAATCGAGCATGTGGTCGTGGAACCAGTGGGTGCTCATGGTTTCGCGCCAGTCGCCACGGATCTTGATGGTGCCGTTGTTGCACGTCTTGAAGCCGGGGCTGGTGTCATTGACGAAAAGGGTTTCACCGGGGTCGCAGGGGAACGCTGCCCGTGGGTCCTCGGCCTTGGTATTGATGGTGTCGTAACCGGCCAACTGGATCGGCCAGCGATAGTCGTAGTACTGGCCCGGGAAGAAGAACGCATTGGTAAAGCCGTCGCTTTCCGCCGGGGTGTGGCCGTTGTGTTCATGGGTGGTGAGGGTATGCAGGCCAAAACCGCGGTTGGCCGACGGGTCAATCGGCAAGGCATCGTAATGACGCATCAGCATCGCCTGGCCATAGCGTACCTGGAGCAGTTTGGGCGGAAAGGTGCCGTCGAAGGTCCACAGCGCATTGTGGTCCTGGACAGGGAGGTTGGGGTGAAACTGCGCTTGGATACCCTTGGTTGTACCGTTGTTGGCCGGGTTGCCATTGGTGTTGTAATAGAGTCCGCCTGGCGCAAATTCCCCTACAGCGTAGTTATGTCGTTGCATTCGATCACGCAAGCCGCTGTTGACGTGCGCGCCGGCTTGCGCAGTCTTGAAGGCGTTGCGCGGGAAAAACTCATTGAAGCGCTGGTGCGACCAGCCTTTTCCCGGTGGCCGGCCTTCTGCGGGCGAACCGACCCGGCGATTGAGGAAGGCCTCGATCTGCGCCTTCCAGGGGTTGAAGTCCAGCACATTGGAGAACTCGGAGGGGAAGGGCGTCAATGCCGGCTGCTTGAGAAAAGCATCCAGCGCATCCGGCGCCGGGCCGCTACGCGCCACATTCAATGGATCTTGCGCCGGTGCGGGGCCTACCGTCGGGACTGGAAACGGCACGGGTGATGGCGGGTCAGTCGCATCCAGCTTGTTTGGGCCGAACTCCTCGAAAAGTAATAGCTTCTGTATAAACGGTTGAGCCCCGAACAATGGGCTGGCATTACCGTTAGTGGGGATATTGAAGCTGGTCTGCAGATTGGGTGGCAGCACATTGTCGGCCAAGGGTGTCTTTCGGTTACCGACCACTCCATTGGGCAAGTCGAAGGCGCCGACGTTTGCCGGAGGCAGCTTGAGCAAGTCCCTCAAGGCTGCATTGGGGTCGGCGGGTGGATTGGTGAACGCCGATGGATCGGTAGGAGGCGGTTGATCGGTGTTGTCGAGAGGGGCTGCCTGGGTGTGGGACAAGCCCAACCCCAGCATGATCGCGGCAGCAGAGATGCTCAGCGCCAGCCTGGTTTTGAACAATGGACTAGGAGTCAACCTTCCGGTATCTAGTTTCATCGCAAACACCTCTGACGGATTCCCCCGGAGCGCGTGGCATACCTGGGTAACTGGCCACGGCTTCCGGGTCGGCTGGCGAAAGGTTCTATTTCGAGCCGGGATTTTTACGAGGCAACTTTTTTGCCAAAAGTGAAAGGAGATGATTAATGGCTCTACGCCACATTCCCCTTGCTGCGGGCTTTGTGCGGGCGTATCAAAAGCTGGGTGAAGACCCCCGATAATGGGGAATACCCCCCCAATACAGGGTGCGATTGTGCGGGGTGATCGGAATGGAAGAAGTGGCTATTTTCTGAATGTATCGATGGCTGCTTGTGGCCGATTGCAGCCCTCCGCCATTGACGACCACAGCCGATAGCCGTCACTCCGGCGTCATCATTACTGCGAGGGTCATTTTGATGAATTCTTCATTCTTATCGATTGCTTCCAGGGCGCTGCGCACGTTGTCGGCGACCTCTGCTGACCCGCGCTGCTCGACCCAGTTCGAAAGCTCCATGATGGCGGCTTCGAGGGCGAGTTGGTTTTCGTTGATCTTGAACAGTAAGGAAGGAAGTAGATCTGAATTTGGCATCGCGAGTCCTCAGCTATGAAGTCAGCGTAGCACCAGGTTCTATGAGGGATTTTTTATGAATGGCAGAACGCCGGGAGAGGGTGCACTGCACACATCGCAATAGTGCGAGTATGGCTCCGTTTAGGTATGCAGGATCGGCATACCGACGATGGTTTTACGCTGCGCAGTGCGCGTATTTTCAAGCATTATGGAGGGGGCTTTTCCGGGCCGCAATCCTCTAGGGGTATCTGAAAACATTGGCCTGCATGGCACCGTTGAGGAGATGATTGCGGTCCGAAAAACCTATTAGAAGGCGCAGTTTGATTGATTTTCTTTCGGGACTTAAAATCCCCCGCTCGTAAGGGCGTGCCGGTTCGATTCCGGCTTCGGGCACCATGAATATCAAGGGCTTGCGTGAGATACCTCATTCAGGCCCTTAGTTTTTTTGCCGCACGCCCTATTTTGTAGATTTCACCTTCTTCCCCTTGCGGTTGCGGATGTATTGCTCAGTCATCACGACAGTGGTTTGACCAAGCTGGTCCATTACTTCCCGAATGTTGCCGGTTGAATCAGAAATAGCCCCGTCCGCGGATCGAAGCGGCGCACAAAGTGAACGTGCCTGGAATCGAAGGGCTGATTGCTGACCCCGGGCCCTCTGATCACCTCGAAGCTGTTTATCCGGTGGATCAGTACGAAGTGCCGGTTATCCATTGGTACGAAATGCCGGTTGTTCATTGGTACGAAATGCCGGTTGCCCATTTGTACGAAATGCCGGTTTCCCATTGGCACGAAATGCCGGTTTCCCATATGAAACGAGCCACTGTGGAAATGGTGGAATTGCCCGCATTGCTGTGGCTGCCCACTGACCAGAACGGCCGGGTGAGGATTTTGACCTAGGCCGCCACTGCTGATTGCCTCCAGCGAGAGGCTACTTGCCAGAAGCCCCGCGACCAGGAGCAGGAGCTGCTTGAAGATACGCATAGCGCTACCTCCGACGGTCCCCCAACACTAAATTATAGTTCGTCATGGACCCCGGCCTGACCCTGGCCCTGGCGCTGAAGTAGGCAGCTAGTCAGACGGTGGTCCTTATTTCTTTGCATCGCAAAATCAAAAGTCTGCCCCGCAACTCATCCCGTTCTACATCCGAATGTCTGCAACAGGCACTTACAAAGCAGTCCCTCAATAAGGGTGACGCCACCAGGAAAGATGTCTTCTGAGGTTTTTGCCTGCAACTGCCTGACTCAGGCGCCTTGCAGTAAACGGAGGGCACCTTATGCCCTTGTTTTTGAGGATGATGAATGAAACAAGGACAAGTTTTACTGTTGGCTTTGTTGGTTACTTTTTTGACAGGTTGCACGACTACACCACCAAGGGATCAAGGCAATCTCTGCAGCATTTACCGTGAGTATCCCGACTGGTATGAGGACTCGCTAGAGATGCAGAGTGAATATGGGACGCCTCTGCATGTGGCCATGGCGATCATGAAGCAGGAAAGCAGCTTCGTGGCTGACGCATTGCCGCCTCGTGACTACCTGCTCTGGGTGATCCCCTGGGGGCGGGTCAGCTCGGCTTACGGTTATGCGCAGGCTCAGGATCCGGTGTGGGGCGAGTACAAGAACGATACTGCCAACGGCGGTTCGCGTGACAGCTTCGACGACGCGATCATGTTTATCGGTTGGTACACCGCTGGCACTCAGCGTCAGCTCGGAATCTCCAAATGGGACACCTACAATCAGTACCTGGCTTATCACGAGGGGCGTGGGGGCTTTAGCCGCAATTCCTATCGCAGTAAACCGTGGCTGATGCAGGTTGCCCAGAAAGTGCAAAAGCAGTCAGAGATTTACAACGCCCAACTCAAGCAGTGTCGCCAGGAACTGGAAGATGATCGTGGTGGGTGGTTTTAGCGCGGTAAAAAGTGACGGCCCCGACGTGAGTTCGTACGACCGGACTGGATGCGTCGATCTGGACTTTTGATGTGTTTGACAGGCCTGTCGGGCGTCAACTAAAAATCAAGGGCTTGCAGCGAAAGTGGATGCAAGCCCTTGTTTGTTTCTGCTCCATCATTTCTTTCTTGATCGTGGTTGCCTGATGCTATTCAGGACGCCGGGTCTGCCTTGCGGCGATCGCTGCCGGTCGGATTGCCGGTGTTGATCAGCCTTCTTTCCAGCAATTCGTTTTCCAGTGCCTGGCGGTCTGACGGGGTCAGTTGATGTTCTCGCTCCTTGAGCTCCAGCAGGATCGGGGTGGACCACTGGCGGTAGATTTGTTCGGCACTACGATTGAGTGACATGGGTTCCTCCTTGATCAGGCTCCTGCCAATTAAGGCGCCGCAGTTCGATACGCAAGAGACCCTAGCCGAGGAATCCTGTTCTCGCCAATGCGTTACGTCGGGCTTCCATCTCCCCAGATGCCCGTAGCGGCAGTGCGTTGCACATAGTCGCTGAAGTCGCGTGCCGGCCGCCCCAGTACCCGCTGTACGCCATCGGCAATTGGCGTGTTGCGGCCATCGAGCACAGTCGTGAAGAGATAGAGCACCAGGTCGATCAACTCCTGGGGAAGTTGTTCCTGTTCCATGGCCTGTCGATAGGCGTCCGCTGGTACGGCCACGAATTCGATGTTGCGACGGGTGGAGCGGGCAATATCGGTCACGGCATCGGCAAAGGTCAATGCCCGAGGGCCGGTCAATTCATAGAGCTGGTTGGTGTGTCCGGGTCGGGTCAGTGCAGCGATGGCACACTCGGCGATGTCTTCTGCATCGACAAAGGGCTCGGCGACCTGGCCGACGGGGAGTGCGAGTTCACCTTGCAGAATGGGTTCAAGAAAGTGCGCCTCGCTAAAGTTCTGGCAGAACCAGCTGGCCCGCAGAATCGTCCAGTCAATCCCGCTGTTCTGTACAACACGCTCAGCCTGTTCCGCTTCGATTTCGCCGCGCCCGGATAACAGAACCAGTTTGCGGACTCCGCTTTTGACCGCCAGGTCGGTGAAAGCCTGGATGGATTCCAGAGCGCCAGGAACGGCGAGATCAGGTTGAAAGCAAATGTAGACCGCATGCACGCCATCTATCACTGCGTCCCAGGTTGATCGATCTTCCCAGTCGAAAGGGGGATTCGCGTTACGGGAGCCTCGGCGGACGGCCAGGCCGGCAGCTTCGAGTCGTTGTGTGATTCGCCGCCCGGTTTTGCCCGTGGCACCAAGGACCAGTGTGATTGGTTGATCGGTTTTCATCGCGTTCATCTCCATCGGTTAATGTGAGTGATGCTCATGTTTAAAAGATGATAGATCCTCATGTTTTTCCGTCAACCCGTCAGTTCGAGTTCCCCGACGTGTGGTATCTGTTATTGGGCGTTGGGAGTGGCGATGCTAAGGTGAGTACATGTCACGTTATTGATCGGGAAATTCACTCGTGCGCAAAAAGACTCCTGAAGCCCTCGAACAGCCTGCTGCACAAGCGGTTCGACGCAATCCCACGCAACAGCGCAGCCGCGAACGTCAGGAGCGGATTTTGGCGACGGCGACTCAATTGATCGCGGAAAAGGGCAGCGATCAACTCAAGATGAGTGAAATCGCCGAGCGCTGCGGGATCTCGATCGGTTCTCTTTATCAGTATTTTCCCGACAAGAGTTCCGTCATCCGCACGCTGGCCGAACGCTACAACGCTGAGAGTCGTCGCTGCATTACAGAGGCGATAGAAGCTGTCGAGGATGCCCAGGGCTTGCGTGCCGCCTATTCGCAGTTGCTCGATCTGTATTACGAGATCGTGATGGCGACACCGGTGATGCGTGACATCTGGTCCGGCATGCAGGCTGACAAGCAGTTGTTGCAACTGGAGCTGGTGGAGAGCCGGGTGGCCAGCGCACTACTGGCCCAGGCGATGTTTCGCGTGTATCCCGACATCGATGAACAACAGGTTCAGGAGTCGGCGTTTTTGATCTGGCACCTGGGCGAGGCGACCATGCGCCTGGCGGTCACTTGTGCACCGGAGGAAGGGCGAGCACTGGTCGAGGCGTTCAAGCGCATGTCCCTGCGCGAGATCATGGAGCCGGCTCGCAAGGGCACCGACAGGCAATAAAATGACGCCTCTGTTTATGGATTTTTCCTCCGATTGAGTCCTCGCGCGGGCAAGCGGTCAGTCGCTCGGTCCAGGCTGAACGCCAGTTATTGGCGGTGTGGACGGCAGGTTTCGCGCAACAAAAAATCCCGGCGTCAGGCCGGGTTGTGGGAGAGGGTGAAAAACTGGCAGGCAGCCAAACGTTCGGAGACGTCACCGTCACCGATCATGCTGCCCGAATCGGGCCTGTCCTCGCACCGCAAATCCGTGACGGATCATCTGAACCGAGGCAGAGGTCGGTCGTCAGGCTTAAGAGACGACAGCGTGTGCCGGATCAGCGGCGTGTCCTTCTCGATGTCGTTCAGGCGATCACGAATTCTGAGGGCGGTGGGATGCCCGCCTTGATGATCGACCCAGTCGGCGATTTCCTTGCAAGCCGCAGCCAAGCGTACCTGACGGGAGTCCAGCAAGGTGAGCAGGGTGGTGATGGACTCTTTTTCGGACATGGGAGACACCTCCGTTCAAGAAACCTGGGTGTGGCAGCAAAAAGCCCGCCTGGAGCGAGCTATCTGCCGATGGGGTCGCTGATCCTTCAGGCATTTTCAGTATAGACCCGTTAAAAAATGGTGACAGGCCGTCAACCTTGCAGGGCTGTCACTCGTGATCTGGCATTCAACTGCCGGCAAACACGCAGTGCGTCCTCTTCAACAGCATAGCCATCTCCGATGAAGCCTTGGGTGCGGGTATCGGCGATGCGATACCAGGCCGCGGTATCCGGTGGCAGGTGGCCAATTTCACCCGCACGGCGAGCATGGATGATGATCTTGTTACAACGCTTCACGACGAAAATGTCTTCCATGGCGACTCCGTAGCGGATTCCTGTTCAGATCAACTATAGAAGCCATTGGTGATCGTGCAAAAAAACAGGCAGGTCAATTCGTCGGTTCAGGCGCTGCCGGCCCCGGTGCAGGCGTGTCGCCGGATTTACGCCAGTACCGCAACCGCTTTGATTTGCGCCCAGAGTTGCTGGCCAGGGTGGACGTTGAGTTGATCGCGCGAGTAACGCGTGATGCGCGCCAGCAGTGGCGTGCCTGCGGCATCCAGGCGAATCAGCACATGGGCGGCGTTGTCGGCGTTCATTTCACTGACCACGGTGACCGGCAGGCGATTGAGGATGCTGCTTTGCCCGGCACCGTGCAGGCTCAGGCTCACATCCCGCGCCTGGACCTTGCAGCGCAGTGCCTGGCCCGGATCCAGCGGCGTATGAGGCACACGAATGTTGAGGGTGGTGTCGGGCAATTGCAGGCTCAGCAATTGATAGTCGGCGTCATAGGCGCTGACGCGACCTTCGATCACCACGCCGGCGTCATCCCCCATCGCCAGCGGCAAGTCGAGGCGCGCCAGAGTCTGGCCGATCGGGCCGCTGGCCAGTGCCTTGCCGTTGCTCAGCAGCACGATATGGTCGGCCAGCCGCGCGACTTCATCCTGGGAGTGGCTGACGTACAGCACCGGGATCTCGAGCTCATCGTGCAGGCGTTGCAGATAGGGCAGGATTTCACTTTTGCGTTGGGCATCCAGCGCGGCCAGCGGCTCGTCCATCAACAACAGTTTCGGGCTGGTGAGCAAGGCGCGGGCGATGCCGACGCGCTGCCGCTCACCGCCCGAAAGGTTGTGTGGGTGCCGGTCCAGCAAATGGCTGATGCCCAGCAACTCGGTGGCGTGAGCCATGTCGACCCGGCGCTGCGGCTTCGGGATGCGCTTGAGACCGAACTCCAGGTTGGCCAGCACCGAGAGATGAGGAAACAGGCTGGCTTCCTGAAACACGTAGCCCAGCGCGCGTTTGTGCGGCGCGACGAAAACCTTGTTTTCGCTGTCTTGCCAGACTTCATCGTTGACCTGGATAAAGCCATGATCGGCCCGCTCCAGGCCGGCGATGCAACGCAGGCAAGTGGTCTTGCCCGAGCCGGAATGACCGTAAAGTGCCGTGACGCCACGGCCCGGCAGTTGCAGGTCGACGTCCAGGGCGAAGCCCGGGTAGCGTAGTTTCAGACGCATTTGAATCATCGGTCAGCTCCAGCCCGCTTTGGTTTTACGGCTGGAGTACAGCGCCAGCAGGACGGCAAACGAGAACACCAGCATCGCCCCGGCCAGCCAATGGGCCTGGGCGTATTCCATGGCTTCGACGTGATCGTAGATCTGCACCGAGACCACGCGGGTCTTTTCGGGAATATTGCCGCCGATCATCAACACCACGCCGAACTCGCCGACGGTGTGGGCGAAACCGAGAATGGTGGCGGTAATGACACCGGGGCGGGCCAGTGGCAGTGTCACGCTGAAAAAGGTGTCCCAGGGGTTTGCCCGCAATGTCGCGGCGACTTCGAGCGGGCGCGTGCCGATTGCGGAAAAAGCGTTCTGCAGCGGCTGGACTACGAATGGCATCGAATACAACACCGAACCGATGACCAACCCTGCAAAACTGAAAGTGAGGGTGCCAAGGCCGAGTGATTGGGTGAGCTGGCCGATGAACCCGTGAGGGCCGAGCGCCAGCAACAGATAAAAGCCAATCACCGTCGGTGGCAGCACCAGGGGCAGGGCGACAATCGCCCCGACCGGGCCGCGCAACCAGGAGCGGGTGCGCGCAAGCCATAACGCAATCGGAGTGCCGACAATCAGCAGGATAACGGTCGTCAGGGACGCCAGTTTCAGGGTCAGCCAAATGGCGGAATAATCGGCACTCGATAGCGACATCAGATTTCGTAGCCGTAGGACTTGATGACAGCTGCCGCTTTCGGCCCCTTGAGGTAGTCAACCAATGCCTTGGCGGCCGGGTTGTCCTTGCCCTTGTTGAGAATCACGGCGTCCTGTTTGATCGGGTCGTGCAGGCTGGCCGGAACGATCCAGGCCGAACCGCTGGTGATTTTTCCGTCCTTGTAGATCTGCGACAGGGCGACAAAACCCAGCTCGGCATTGCCGGTGGAGACGAATTGGTAGGCCTGGGTGATGTTCTGGCCTTCAACAATCTTGTCCTTGACCTTGTCGCTCAGCCCTTCCTTGGCCAACACCTGGGTAGCCGCCAGGCCATAAGGCGCAGCTTTCGGGTTGGCGATGGACAGGTGCTGATATTCGTTCTTTTTCAGCACATCGCCCTTGGCATCGACGTAGCCTTCTTTGGCCGACCACAGCGCCAGGGTACCGACCGCGTAGGTGAAGCGCGAGCCCTTGACGGAGTCGCCTTCGGCTTCAAGTTTTTGCGGGGTGCTGTCGTCTGCCGAGAGGAACACTTCGAACGGCGCGCCGTTTTTGATCTGGGTGTAGAACTGGCCGGTAGCACCAAACGAGGTGACCAGTTTATGCCCGGTGTCTTTTTCAAAGTCAGCGGCGATGGCCTGGATAGGCGCGGTGAAGTTGGCAGCGACCGCCACCTGGACTTCGTCCGCCTGGGCTGAGCCGAAGGCAAATACAGCGACAAGGCTTGCCAGGCAGGCAGGGGCAAAACGTGAGGCACGAATGGTCATGAAACGGCTCCGTTAAAGGCAATTGCAGCAGGGGTGAATCGTTATGTACAGAAATATATAGCGAATTGCCTTTAAACGGAATGTGCTGTCGAAAAAATTGTATACAATTTTAACGAAAGTGATGCTCAGGGGCGCCGCAGCAGTCTCGCTAATCCTCCTTCAGCCAGTTGTCGAGTCAGTGCCGCGGTGGTCAATTCGACCCCGAGGGTAAATGCCTGGCCGGCCCAGAGGTTGCTGAAGTCTGCTTCACCTTTGGCCCGCAGCGGCATCAGCGCGCCACCGGCCAGGGGGAAGGCCGGTGCCTTGGCGCTCATGGGGCCCAGTTCACGCATCACCCGATTGAGGATGCCCCGGGCCGGGCGACCGGTGAACACGTTGGTAATCGCCGTTTCGCTTTCTTTGGCGGTACGCAACGCTTTGTGATGGGACGGGCTGACCTTGGCCTCTGGCGTGAACAGGTAGGCCGTGCCGACCTGTACCGCCGAAGCGCCCAGCATGAAGGCGGCGGCGACACCTCGTGCATCAGCGATGCCGCCGGCGGCAATCACCGGCACTTTCACTGCATCGACGACCTGAGGCACCAGGGCGAACGTCCCCACCTGGCTGCTCAGGTCATCGCTGAGAAACATCCCGCGATGGCCCCCGGCTTCGGAGCCCATGGCAATGATTGCATCGCAGCCATGCTGCTCCAGCCACACCGCTTCTGCGACGGTAGTGGCCGAGGACAGCACTTTGGCACCCGTGGCCTTGACCCGGTCGAGCAGGGCTTTTTCCGGCAGGCCAAAGTGAAAGCTCACCACTTCAGGGCGAAATTCCTCGACCACTTCGCAGGCCGCGTGATCGAACGGCGCGCGGTTGGACACGGGCGTTGGCGCATCGAAATCGACACCGAGTTCCTGGTAGTAGGGTTGCAGCAGGTTTTTCCACTCCTGCGCGCGTTGTTCATCAGGGGCTGGAGGCTGATGACAGAAGAAGTTGACGTTGATCGGGCGCTGGGTGTGTTGGCGGATCGTTTTCAGTTCCTCGCGCAATTGATCGATGCTGAGCATCGCCGCTGGCATCGAGCCCAACCCGCCGGCATTGCAGGCTGCAATCACCATGGACGAGTTCGTGGCGCCAGCCATCGGCCCCTGAATGATCGGCAGTTCGATCCCGAGCAGATCAAGAATGCGGGTATCTGGCCATTGGTTCATGTGCTGTGTTCTCCGACGTTGAAAGCAGGGCAGGGACGGTAGAACAGGATTTGTAACGCAACGACTGGTGCAAGGCCAGTCGTCCTTTCGCAGGGTCCGGTTTTCTTCAGCGTCGATGGCAACCTCCACTTTCGCCATTGCGATCATGGGTACCGGGAATGGGCGGTTTGCCCGGTTGGCTTAAAGTCGGGTACGGCAATCTGTTGCGATGTGTTATTTCAATTGCACCACAACCAGACTGATTCCATTGAGAGGCCGTCATGTTCAAAGGCATTTTGATCGACAAAGACGACAGCGGTTACCGGGCCACACTGCAAGAGATCCAGGACGATCAGTTACCCGAGGGCGATGTCACGGTGCGTGTTGCCTACAGCACGCTGAATTTCAAGGACGGCCTGGCGATCACCGGCAGCAGTCCGGTGGTGCGCAAATTCCCGATGGTGCCGGGCATCGACCTGGCCGGTGTCGTCGAAGTCAGCGGGCATCCGGACTACAAGGTCGGTGACCAGGTCCTGCTCAATGGCTGGGGTGTGGGTGAAGGACACTGGGGCGGATTGGCGCAGAAGGCTCGCCTGAACGGTGACTGGCTGATTCCGTTGCCCAAGGCGTTCACCGCTGCCCAGGCGATGGCCATCGGAACGGCGGGCTACACGGCCATGCTGTGCATCCTGGCTCTGGAGCACAACGGGGTGACGCCTGAGCAGGGCGAAATCCTGGTGACCGGCGCCAACGGTGGCGTCGGCAGTTTCGCCATCGCGTTGCTCAACAGGCTCGGCTATCGGGTGGTCGCGTCCACAGGACGTACGTCGGAGCATGACTACCTGAGGCAACTGGGCGCTGGTGAAATCATCGACCGTGCCACGCTGTCCGAGCCAGGCAAGCCGTTGGCCAAAGAGCGCTGGGCGGCGGTCATCGATTCGGTCGGCAGCCACACCCTGGCCAATGCTTGCGCCAGCACCAAGGCCAATGGCACCGTCGCGGCATGCGGTTTGGCCCAGGGCATGGACTTTCCGGCATCCGTTGCACCGTTCATTTTGCGCGGTGTGACCTTGGCCGGTATCAACAGCGTGACCCAGCCCAAAGCCAGGCGAGTGGAGGCCTGGGGTCGACTGGCCAAGGATCTGGATTTCAACCTGTTGCCATTGATCAGTCACGAAATCGGCCTGAGCGAAGCCATCGAAGCCGCGCCGCGCTTGCTTGCCGGGCAATTGCGCGGGCGCGTGGTGGTGGATGTGAATCGCTGATTACTGCGACTCGCGTTCCAGCAACTGACGTTTGCGCTCGACACCCCAGCGATAGCCCGACAGGTGGCCATCGCTGCGCACCACGCGATGGCAAGGGATCGCCACGGCCAGGTTGTTGGCGCCGCAGGCTTGAGCCACGGCGCGAACGGCTTTCGGCGAGCCGATGCGCTGGGCGACGTCGGCGTAGCTGGCCGTGCTGCCAACGGGAATTTCCCTCAGCGCTTGCCAGACACGCTCCTGAAACGCCGTGCCGCGTACGTCCAGAGGTAAATCAAGGCCAATGGCCGGCGCCTCGATAAAGCCAACGACCCTGGCAATCAATTGCTCGAATTGATGATCGGCACCAATCAGGTTGGCGCGCCGGAATTTATCCTGCAGATCACAGACCAGTTGGTGCGGATCATCGCCCAACAGGATCGCGCAGACCCCGCGCTCACTCTGCGCCACCAGTATCGCCCCCAGTGAACACTGGCCGACGGCAAAACGAATGTCATTGTTTTGGCCGGCCGCGCGGTAGTCCCCGGGTTTCATTCCGAGCAGATGGTCTGCCGCTTCATAAAATCGACTGTTGGAGTTGAAGCCAGCGTCGTACAGGGCATCGGTCACCGAGCCTCCATCCGCCAGGCGCTCGCGCACCTTGCGTGAGCGATGAGCGTCGGCGTAGCCCTTGGGCGTCAGGCCGGTGACGGCCTTGAACACGCGATGGAAGTGGAAGCTGCTCAGTCCCGCAGCCTCGGCCAGCTCGCCCAGGGCAGGCAGCGTTTCCGCGCTTTCGATCTGGCGGCACGCGGCGGCCACGGTGGCGGCATGTTGCGCGGCGAGTTCGCTCTGATCTCTGGTCGCGCGTTTGCTCGGACGATAGCCCGCGGCCTGAGCCTGCTCGGCGCTATCGAAGAATTCGACATTGTGTGGTTTGGGCAGGCGCGCAAGGCTGCTGGGGTTGCAGTAGATGCCTGTGGTCTTCACGGCATAGACAAACTGCCCGTCAGCCTTGGGGTCGCGCGCGACCACGGCGGCCCAGCGCGGATCGTTTTCGATGGTGATCTTGGTCGATTGGGTAGTCATGGCGTCATGTCCTTTGAGGAGTTGCCTGCACATTAACCATGGGGCAATTGCCACACACTCCGGCGCTTGCGGTCAAATTCGAAGTCTTTATCCGGCGGTGCGGAAGGTGAAGTTGATGCGTTGCTCGCCGAGCCTCGGGTGATGGCCGTCCTTGATCGGCAACACACCGTGATAGCGCAGGCGATCCACGCCACCCCAGACCACGATGTCGCCATGCAGCAAGAGGATGCGCTGGCTTTTGTCACTGCGTGCAAAGCCGCCGAACAGGAACATCGCCGGCAAACCCAGCGATACCGAAACGATGGGGGCTGCGTAGGAATGCTCGTCCTTGTCTTGATGCAATGACATTTTTGCCCCGGGGATGTAACGGTTGATCAGGCAGGAGTCCGGCGCAAATCCGCTGAACCCCGCTGCCTGCGCCGCCGCTTGCGCCATTTGCAGAAACACCTCGGGCATCTTTGGCCAGGGCTGGCCGGTCTGCGGATCGTGGCGGGTGTAGCGATAACCGCTGCGGTCAGTGGTCCAGCCGAATGTGCCACAACTGCTCAGGGCGACCGACATGGTAAAGCCGCCGGGCGTGATCATCTGCCGAAACGGCGCGGCCGCCAGCACTGCCTCCAGGGCGGGCAACAAACGCTCAAGCCAGGGCAGGGCGAAGCCTCTGAGCACATATGACTGTTCGCCGATCTGCTCGCGCCTGGGCTGTTGCTCGGGCTCGGCATTGGCAAACAGGTCATGAGTCAGTGGGTTCATGGGGTCATAAAGCATCGTGAAAGATGATTCCAAGGGTATATCGTTTGCCGCTGTGCAGGCGACTCACGCCGTGACGCAGGGTCACGCGGTAGTAACCGCGAACCCCTTTGACCGGCCGCTGGTTGACGGCAAATATCAGTCCGTCACCTTTCTTCAGGCCGATGACCATCGGGCGTGACTGCATGCGCGGGCGCTGTTCGGTCATGACAAATTCGCCGCCGGTGAAGTCTTCATCCGGGGCTGACAGCAGAATCGCCACTTGCAGCGGGAAAACGTGCTCACCGTACAAGTCCTGATGCAGGCAGTTGTAGTCCTGCGGACCATATTGCAGCAACAACGGCGTCGGACGGTTCTGACCAGCGGCATGACAGCGCTCGAGAAAGGCTTGATGAGAGTCGGGAAAGCGGGTCGGTAGATCCATCTGTTCATGCCAGCGATTGGCGATGGGCACCAGCCGTGGGTAGAGCGCGCTGCGCAAGCGGGCCACGAGGTCCGGCAATGGATAGCTGAAATACTTGTACTCGCCGCGGCCGAACCCGTGGCGAGCCATCACCACGTGCGAGCGAAAGGGTTCGGCCAGAGGGTACCAGGCGCTGACCTGATCACAAGCCTTGTGGCTCAACAGTTGCGGGATGACGGCGCAACCGTCCTGATCAAGTAGTTGTTCCAGCCGGGGCCAGTCCAGGCTGTCCAGATATTGCTCGCTCATTGCCGGGCCTCTTGTTGGTGAGGTGGCCAGTCTGGAGGGCAAGGATGAAGCAGGCACTCCGGCGCTTGCGGTCGAATTGCGAGTGGGAGCCGACGTCCATTGTCGCTCCGGATTGCGTTACAGCGCTTTGCTGACGCTGATTTCGCTGATGACGTCGTCCGGTCCATGAATGGCATCCAGCGCCGCTTTGGCTTCTTCTGCGGTGCCGTTTTCAAGCTGGGCAAACTCGAAGCGGCGCTCACCGTTGAGTTTGTATTTGATGACGTACTTGGTCGTTTGGGCCACGGTTGTATCTGCCTGTCGTTTGTTTCGGGTTCGCTGATCAGCTCAGTTTCGTGCTGGAACGGCGAATGATTTTGATCGAGTGCGTCAGGGTGGGTTTGCGCGTCACGCTGATAGCGCGGCGGTTGACGGTGTCGATCGTGATGTTCCAGAAGCCGGTGCTCGGGGCCGTGATGCGGGCCGGAAACGTGTCGAATGCACCGCCGTGATAGGTGTGACGGCCGCCATTTTTAAAGCTGCGGAAGTTGGCGTCGTTCATCAAACGGATGTTGCACATTTGGGAGCATTGAATGACGACAATGTCGTCTTCATTGAGGTGCTCGCGCTGATGGATAAATTTCATGAGGCGCCTCCAGAAGGGCTTTTTCTACAAAATCAAAACGATAGCATGGGCGATTGGCGCAGTTTATCAGCCCGACCGCCTTATTATCCGGCCACTTTGACAATTAAAAACGCTAATTTCACGTTTGATGAGCGATAAAGCAGGTTGCCTCGGAGAAAAAACGCGTTTGCGCTGTCCGAGCCTCTTTATTGGAGGTTTTGTATGAAGTGGGGTTTTTGGTTTCTTTCGCTGGCGGTATTGGTGAGTGGTTGTGCGAACGTCTCTGAAATCAATGAGTCGCTGCCGACCATGAACGTGATTTCTGGCAAGAAACCCCATGAATATGCGCAATGCCTCAGCGAAAAACTGGCCGACAGCCGTGGCGCTTTGCAAATCCAGCCGCACAAGGATGGGTTGCGTGTGATCGTTCCACTCAAGTTTTCCTCGGGGCCGTCTGCCGTATTCGACATTGAAGAGCGCTCGGGCGGCAGCAGCATCAAGCTGCACGAGAGCATGTCCAATGTCCCGGTACGTCCAAAGGACGTACAGAATGCCGCCACCGAGTGCATTTCCGGCTGATAGACTATCGACCAACAGCACCGATGCCGCCAAAGCCTGGCTTTGGCGGCATCGTTATTTCTGGAGTCGAGTATGAAGCGAGAGCAGGTCCGGGCGCGCCATGCAGAGGGGCTTATCTCTGCCACCCATGTGATTCAGAATCCGGCGGACCTTGGAGAATGGATCGTGTTTTTCAAGAAAAGCGGCGGGCGTAGCTATTTCCTGGTGGATGACAATGATGAAGTCGAGTCCTTCGGTAAACTCGACGACTTGATCGAAACGCTGCGCGGACTCGGAATCAAGTTCGCCGAAATTCATCTGTAGGGTCGAGTGCCTTATTTGCAGACCACCACGACGCTGCGGCTCTTGAAATTGCCGATATCGGCCCCGAGGGTCTTTTCACTTTCCTTGAGCGATGGCGTGCCGTCGGTACCGACAATCCGGTAGCCGGTGCCCGCACAGGAGGCATCGGCTTTTTCGTAGCAGGCGGCCCAGGAATTGGCCTCTCCCGAGCAATCGATCGCCAGGCCCTGCTCTCCATTGTTCAGGTAGGTTTCTTCCGATGTTGCGCAGCCGTTCAGGGCCAATACCGTTAGCAAAGGCAAGATCTTGTTCATGGATTGATCATCGTCAGGGTGGTGGGGCAAGGCTGAGACAGCGCCGGGGGCAAAAGGTTATAGCGAAAGGCCACTTCTTTTTCGGCATTCATAAAAAAGCCCTGTGCAATGACAGGGCTATTCGAAAGGGGCGTCGGTCAGTTCTTGTCCTTGCCGCGTCGCTTGGGTTCCGGATGCTCAAGCTCCAGCACCGAAGCCACTTCGATTGCCAGGGCTTCGAAAGGGAAAGGTCCGGCGATATTTTCACCGGCGACACTCGCCACCCACCATTGACCGTCTTTCACCTGATTGATCAGGAATCCGTTGACGCTTTTTGCTGCCGACATTTATTAACCTCGTTGTCTGGTTCAATCGCGCCATGATACCGCCAAACGAGCGCACCGGGTGCCGTTGGGCGTATGGTGGGATGCCCCGGCCAAGGTAGAAAGCGTGCAATTGCGCGAATCTCTGCTATGCATAAGAGTTTGCCCGGTAACCTGCGCACCCGTGCAGGGAACTATCGGCAAGAATATTTCTCTATGTTGGCATCGGTTAGCCAGCGCGGGGGCATTGTAAGGTGCACGCCGCCTGATTAGACTGCGCCGAAACTCGTACACACAGCCGTTACAAGGACTTATATGATCAAGAAATGCTTGTTCCCAGCAGCCGGTTACGGTACTCGCTTCCTGCCAGCGACTAAAGCCATGCCCAAAGAAATGCTGCCGGTGGTAAACAAGCCACTGATCCAGTACGGCGTCGAAGAGGCATTGGATGCCGGCTTGAACGAAATCTCCATCGTCACCGGTCGCGGCAAGCGCGCCCTGGAAGACCATTTCGACATCAGCTACGAGCTGGAAAACCAGATCAAGGGCACCGACAAGGAGAAATACCTGGTCGGCATCCGCCGCCTGTTGGATGAGTGCTCGTTCTCCTACACCCGTCAGACCGAAATGAAAGGTCTGGGCCACGCGATCCTGACCGGTCGCCCGCTGATCGGTGACGAGCCGTTCGCCGTGGTGTTGGCGGATGACCTGTGCGTCAACCTGGAAGGTGACGGCGTACTGAAGCAGATGGTCAAGCTGTACAAGCAGTACCGCTGCACCATCGTCGCGATCATGGAAGTGGACCCGCAGGAAACCAGCAAATACGGTGTGATTGCTGGCGACCTGATCGGCGACGACCTGTACCGCGTGCGCAACATGGTCGAGAAGCCAAAACCGGAAGATGCCCCGTCGAACCTGGCGATCATCGGTCGTTACATCATGACGCCGGACATCTTCAGCCTGATCGAACAAACCGAGCCAGGCAAAGGCGGCGAGATCCAGATCACTGACGCCCTGATGAAACAGGCGCAGGATGGTTGCGTGATTGCCTACAAGTTCAAGGGCAAGCGCTTCGACTGCGGTGGCGCCGAAGGCTACATCGACGCGACCAACTTCTGCTTCGAGAACTTCTACAAGACGGGCAAGGCTTACTGATAGCCGGCGACCTGTTGTATCGAAAAGCCACCTTCGGGTGGCTTTTTCATTTTCCAGCCCCATATCGTGTGCAGCGCTTGCCCCACAAATGTCTGCGGGTATGCTGGTCACCTGCCGAGGAGATTGAAAATGGCCTACGATTTTGACCTTTACGTGATTGGTGCCGGTTCCGGTGGTGTGCGGGCTGCGCGGTTTGCCGCCGGGTTCGGTGCGAAAGTGGCCGTGGCCGAGAGCCGCTACCTGGGCGGTACCTGTGTGAACGTCGGCTGCGTGCCGAAAAAGTTGCTGGTCTACGGTGCGCACTTCGCCGAAGACTTCGAGCAGGCTTCCGGTTTTGGCTGGAACCTGGATGAGGCGCAGTTCGATTGGCCGACGCTGATCGCCAACAAGGACCGCGAGATCAATCGCCTCAATGGGATTTATCGCAACCTGCTGGTCAACAGTGGCGTGACCTTGCATGAAGGTCACGCCAGGATCGTCGATCCGCATCAGGTCGAGATCAATGGCGAGCGTTTTACCGCCAAAAATATCCTGATCGCTACCGGTGGCTGGCCGCAGATTCCGGAAATCCCGGGGCACGAGCATGCCATCAGTTCCAACCAGGCGTTCTTCCTTAAACAACTGCCCAAGCGAGTGTTGGTGGTGGGCGGGGGCTACATTGCGGTCGAGTTCGCCGGGATCTTCCACGGCCTGGGCGCCGAGACCACGCTGTTGTATCGCGGTGAACTGTTCCTGCGCGGCTTCGACACTTCCGTGCGCAAGCACTTGCAGGAAGAGTTGACCAAGCGCGGCATGGACCTGCAATTCAACGCGGACATCGAGCGCATCGACAAGCAGGCCGACGGTAGTCTGAAAGTCACGCTCAAGGATGGTCGCCAGCTGGAAGCCGATTGCGTGTTCTACGCCACGGGCCGTCGTCCGATGCTGGACAATCTCGGGCTGGAAAACACCGGGGTCAAACTCGACAGGAAAGGCTTTGTCGAGGTCGATGAGCAGTATCAGACCGCCGAGCCGTCGATCCTGGCGCTGGGCGATGTGATCGGTCGTGTTCAGCTGACACCGGTTGCCCTGGCAGAGGGCATGGCGGTTGCGCGACGCCTGTTCAAGCCGGAGCAGTATCGTCCAGTGGATTACAAGATGATCCCGACGGCGGTGTTCAGCCTGCCAAACATCGGCACCGTCGGGTTGACCGAGGAAGAGGCCCGCGAAGCCGGCCACGACGTGCAGATCTTCGAAAGCCGCTTCCGGCCGATGAAACTGACCCTGACTGAATGTCAGGAGCGCACGCTGATGAAGCTGGTGGTCGACGCCAGGACCGACAAGGTATTGGGTTGCCACATGGTCGGTCCGGATGCCGGTGAAATCGTCCAGGGTCTGGCGATTGCCTTGAAGGCCGGCGCCACCAAGCGCGACTTCGACGAAACCATCGGGGTGCACCCGACGGCCGCCGAAGAGTTCGTCACCATGCGTACGCCGGTCGCCGGTTAATCGTCCTTCGCTGCGTCTGCCGCTGCCGCAATGGTTGCGGCCAGACGTACGCGTTCTTCCAGATCCGTCCGGGTTCTGGTCAGCTCGATTTCCAGTGACCTGTTGAGCTGCGACTGCTCGTCGACGTTCTGTTTGAGGGCCTGGCTTTCCAGCAGGGCGACGCGCAGGCGTTCCTGGAGGAGGGTGCGCTCGCTGTCGACGCGGGTGGCCTGTTCCAGCAACTGATCCTGACGGGTATTGCTTTGCTTGAGCTGTTCTTGGAGCAGGCTCAGCTCGCGCAGCGTGCCGCGGTTTTCGGTCAGCAAGCGTTCGTTGTCGCGGTGCAATTGGGTGATTTCGTCCTGGCGCACCAGCGCGCTTTGTTGTGCCTGGCGCAGCTCCATCTGTATCTGTTGCACCTGGCCTTCATGGCGACTCAATTCCTGTTCGCGCTGTTCCTTGACCGCGTTGCGGTAGTGCTCCAGTGCGTCCCGAGTGTGCAGGTGTTTTTCTTCAAGGGAGCGAATCTGCTCGTCCTTGTCTTTCAAGCGTAATTCGAAATCGGCCAGCGCCTGGTTCAGCCCGGCGTTGCGGGTTTGCTCCGTTTGCAGCATGGCGCGGGTTTCTTGCAGGGCCTCGGATTCCTGAGTCAGCGCCAGGCTCTGAAACTCGTATTGCTGGTGCAGTTCGCTATTGGCTTCTTGCGCTTCGCCGAGCTGGTTTTCCAGCGCCTTGCGTTGTTCCTCGTACTGCGCGCGCGCCTGGTCGATGGGCTCCTGCGCTTGCTCCTTCAGGCGTTGTGCGAGCCGCGCCACCAGCGCCATCAGTTCGTCGTCAATCGGTTCCGCCGGTGGTTCGACCGGTTCGTTCCTGTCATCGAGCTCTTTGAGGTAGCGATGAATCGTGGTTTTCGAACCGGTATTGCCCATCTCGATCCGTACGGCATCGATGCTGGGGTTTTCGCCACGGGCGAGGATCGCCAACCGAGCGGCTTGCACCACCGCTTTATTTACACCGCCGCGTGCCATGAGTTCTCCCGGGATTTGATGATGTGGTACGTACCACGTAAATACACATTGTACCATTCAATCTGAAAAGTTAAATACTGAATGTAGCTGACACGGGATATACTGGTATTACCCCGTGTGATCACGGTTTCGAGGTATTCCTCGCGCTATTTCCGTACACAAACCCTGTAGGAGCGAGCTCGCTCGCGAAAAACCCGGGAACGCCGCGGGGCACCTGCCAGCCAGCGTTATCGTTGACGACCATCGCGAGCGAGCTCGCTCCTACAGAGTTTTGTGTTATTCGTGCCGCCGTAGGAGCGAGCTTGCTCGCGAAAAACCCGAGAACGCCGCGGGGCACCTGGCAACCAGCGTTATCGTTAACGATCATCGCGAGCGAGCTCGCTCCTACAGTCGGTCAAACAGGTTCATTTTCTATGAGCGATCTGGATCGCTATCTGCAAGCGGCGACTCGCGACAACACCCGTCGCAGCTATCGGGCAGCCATCGAACACTTCGAAGTCACGTGGGGCGGTTTTCTGCCGGCAACCGGCGACAGCGTGGCGCGCTACCTGGTGGCCCATGCCGGCGTGTTATCGATCAATACGCTGAAACTGCGTTTGTCGGCATTGGCGCAGTGGCACAACAGCCAGGGTTTTGCCGATCCCACCAAGGCGCCGGTGGTGCGCAAGGTGTTCAAGGGCATCCGCGCGCTGCACCCGGCCCAGGAAAAACAGGCCGAACCCTTGCAGCTTCAGCATCTGGAGCAGGTGGTCAGTTGTCTGGAGCAGGAAGTGCAAACCGCCAGGGCCGAAGGCGACCGACCGGGTTTGCTGCGGGCCAGGCGCGACATGGCGTTGATCCTGCTGGGCTTCTGGCGCGGCTTTCGTAGTGATGAGTTGTGCCGGCTGCGGGTTGAACACGTGCAGGCAAGCGCTGGTTCCGGCATCAGTCTCTATCTGCCGCGCAGCAAGAGTGATCGCGACAACCTCGGCAAGACGTATCAAACGCCGGCCTTGCAGCGTTTGTGTCCGGTGCAGGCTTACATCGACTGGATTACCGAGGCAGCCCTGGTGCGTGGGCCGGTATTCCGTAGCGTCGACCGCTGGGGGCATTTGGGCGAGGAGGGGTTGCACGCCAATAGCGTGATTCCGTTATTGCGTCAGGCGCTGGAGCGCGCCGGCATTGCCGCCGAACTCTACACCAGCCATTCCTTGCGCCGTGGCTTTGCGACTTGGGCGCATCAAAGTGGCTGGGATTTGAAGTCGCTCATGAGTTACGTGGGCTGGAAGGACATGAAGTCGGCCATGCGTTACATCGAGGCCAGTCCGTTCTTCGGGATGGCACGCATTACAGAAAGGCCGATTGAGTCCTAGATACCGTTTTCTTCTATTAATACAGCCGGCTAATAGCGAAAGCCAATCAGCAGCATGAGGTTTGCCAATGAGCCTTCTATCCGACGAGTGGGTAAAGTTCTCTCCATCAACTTCTTAACCCCCTGACGGAGAGTCAACGATGCCTATCATCAACAGCCAAGTTAAACCGTTCAAAGCTGACGCATTCAAAAATGGCGACTTCGTAAAAGTCTCGGACGCTGACCTGAAAGGCAAATGGTCTGTGGTTTTCTTCTACCCGGCAGACTTCACCTTCGTATGCCCGACCGAGCTGGAAGACCTGGCTGACAACTACGACGCTTTCCAGAAACTGGGCGTCGAGATCTACAGCGTTTCCACCGACACCCACTTTGCCCACGCGGCCTGGCACAACACTTCGCCAGCCATCGGCAAAATCCAGTACACCATGATCGGCGACCCGACCCACGCCATCTCCCGCAACTTCGACGTGCTGATCGAAGAAGCTGGTCTGGCTGACCGTGGCACCTTCGTGATCAACCCGGAAGGTCAGATCAAGATCGTTGAACTGAACGATGGCGGTGTAGGCCGTGACGCTTCCGAGCTGCTGCGCAAAATCAAGGCTGCCCAGTACGTCGCTGCTCACCCGGGCCAGGTTTGCCCTGCCAAGTGGAAAGAAGGCGAGGCCACTCTGGCTCCGTCCCTGGACCTGGTCGGCAAGATCTAAGTCTGTGACGCGCTTCATCAGGGCGGACTTCCGCACCTTCTAAGCAAGCTGCACCGCCCAATAAAAAACGCCCGGGCGAGATTCGCTCGGGCGTTTTTTTATGTCTGTTCCAAATGAATCAGCAAAAAGGAAATCGCCCGTATGTTGGACGCCAATCTTAAAGCCCAGTTGAAATCGTACCTGGAACGGGTCACCCAGCCGATCGAGATCGTTGCTTCCCTCGACGACGGTGCGAAATCCCGGGAAATGCTCGAACTATTGAAAGACGTTGCCAGTCTTTCCACCCAGATTACTTTGCTCGACAACGGCGATGATGCACGCAAGCCGTCGTTCTCGATCAATCGCCCGGGAGCGGATATCAGCCTGCGTTTCGCCGGCATCCCGATGGGCCATGAATTCACGTCCCTGGTGCTGGCCCTGCTGCAAGTCGGCGGTCACCCGTCCAAAGCCAGTGCGGAAGTGATCGAACAGATTCGCTCGCTCAAAGGCGAGTTCAACTTCGAGACTTACTTCTCGCTGTCATGCCAGAACTGCCCGGACGTGGTCCAGGCGTTGAACCTGATGGCGGTACTGAACCCGAACATTCGCCATGTCGCCATCGACGGTGCGCTGTTCCAGGGCGAAGTCGACGAGCGCCAGATCATGGCCGTGCCCAGCATTTACCTGAACGGTGTGAACTTCGGTCAGGGCCGCATGGGCCTGGAAGAAATCCTCGCCAGGATCGACACCAGCGGCATCGAACGCCAGGCCGAGAAAATCAGCGCCAAGGATGCCTTTGATGTGCTGGTGGTTGGCGGTGGCCCGGCCGGTGCTTCGGCGGCAATCTATGCGGCCCGCAAAGGTATTCGCACCGGTGTCGCTGCCGAGCGCTTTGGTGGGCAGGTGCTGGACACCATGGCCATCGAGAACTTTATCTCGGTGCAGGAAACCGAAGGGCCGAAACTGGCAGTGGCCCTGGAAGAACACGTCAAGCAGTACGACGTGGACATCATGAACCTGCAGCGTGCCGACAAATTGGTACCCGGCAAGAATGGCGAGCTGCACCAGATTCACTTCGCCAGCGGCGCATCACTGAAAGCCAGGAGCGTGATTCTGGCGACCGGTGCGCGGTGGCGAGAAATGAATGTTCCGGGCGAGCAGGAATACCGCAACAAAGGTGTTGCCTACTGCCCGCACTGCGACGGTCCGTTGTTCAAAGGCAAGCGCGTGGCAGTGATTGGTGGCGGCAACTCGGGTGTCGAAGCGGCCATCGACCTGGCTGGTATCGTGTCCCATGTCACGCTGCTGGAGTTCGATGTGCAGTTGCGTGCCGATGCGGTATTGCAGCGCAAGTTGCACAGCCTGCCCAACGTCACCGTGATCACCAGCGCACAAACCACTGAAGTCACCGGTGACGGTCAGAAGGTCAACGGCCTGCGCTACAAGGATCGCCAGAACGACGAATTGCGCAGTGTGGAACTGGAAGGGATCTTCGTGCAGATCGGTCTGCTGCCGAACACCGATTGGCTCAAAGGCACCGTAGAGTTATCGCCGCGCGGCGAGATCATCGTCGACGCTCGCGGTGAAACCTCGGTGCCGGGTGTGTTCGCTGCCGGCGACGTGACCACTGTTCCGTACAAGCAGATCGTGATCGCGGTGGGCGAGGGCGCCAAAGCTTCTCTCAGCGCCTTCGATCACTTGATTCGTACTTCCGCCCCGGCATAAAGCCCAGTGCTGAAAACACCAAACCCCATGATTGATCATGGGGTTTTTTTTGCCCTGCACATCACCCATGTAGGAGCGAGCTCGCTCGCGATGGTCGTTAACGATAACGCTGGTTGGCAGGCGCCCCGCGGCGTTCTCGGGTTTTTCGCGAGCAAGCTCGCTCCTACAAGGGGCATCGGCGCCGGCACTGAAAACACAACGCCTGTAGGAGCGAGCTCGCTCGC